>CAYSKX010000049.1:0-5960 GCA_964431845.1 uncultured Nautiliales bacterium
CACCACTTTCACATTTTCACCACTTTCACATTTTCACCACTTTCACCACTTTCACATTTTCACCACTTTCACCAAAACTTACAAATAGTGAAAATGTCAGATTTGTTTTGTTTTTTGGTATTATGCAAAAATACGATAGAATAAATAACAAAGAAAGAATTTAAGTAATACTACAAAAGAATATAAAGAGAAAATCGAAAAGCTTGAAAAAGAAAACAAAGAACTTTAAAAATCCTTGGAAAATACGATAGACAGGGACTGGACATATACGATAATATTGCATACGGTTTAAGATTAAAAGGAATCAAAAACAAAAGCGAACTTGACGTTCGCGTCGAAGAAGCGCTAAAAGGAGGAGCTCTTTGGAATGAAGTTAAAGATAGATTAAACGACGATGCAAGAGGGCTTAGCGGCGGACAACAGCAAAGGCTTTGTATCGCAAGAGCCATAGCAATAGAACCGGAAGTGCTTTTGATGGATGAGCCTACGAGTGCGCTTGACCCTATATCTACCCTTGCAATAGAAGAGCTGGTAACGAAACTCAAAGAAAAAGTAACGATAGTAATAGTTACGCATAATATGCAACAAGCAAGTAGAATTAGCGATTATACCGCATATATGTATCTCGGTAAATTAATCGAATTCGCAAAAACAACGCAAATATTCCTTAATCCGAAAGTTAAACACACAGCGGATTATATTGCGGGGAAATTCGGGTAGAATTAATTAAGGATTAAGGGTGAAAAGATTTTTAATACCAAAAAAACAAAACAAATCTGACATTTTCATCATTTTCACTGTTTTCACTATTTGTAAGTTTTGGTGAAAGTAGTGAAAGTGTGAAAATGTGAAAGTGGTGAAAATGTGAAAGTGGTGAAAGTGTGAAAGTGGTGAAAGTGTGAAAATTGTAAGAAGTTTTTTTTGGTAATGGTATAATTTTTAATTTTGAATCTAAAATCCTAAAACCTAAATCTTATCTCCTAACTTATTTACTTTTATCTTTTCTTTTTGTAAAATTCTCAAAAAAAAAGAGGTAGCAATGGAACTACAAACCGTATCTAAGATAGAAAAAAAAGCGAGAAAATCAGCAGGTATAGATTTAATGCGACTTGGTATGGCTCTTATTTTTATAATAGTTGTTGTAATTTACACTTATGCTAAAACAGGAAATGTTTCAAACAGTTTATTCTTAGTTATCGCTACAATTTTCGGAGCATATATGGCAATGAATATAGGTGCAAATGATGTTGCAAACAATGTAGGTCCGGCTGTCGGAAGTCGTGCACTTAGCCTTGGAGGTGCTATTTTAATCGCAGCAATATTCGAAGCTACCGGTGCGCTTATAGCGGGAGCTGACGTAACAAATACAATTCGTAAAGGGATTATTGATTTAGCGGCATTCGGGGGTGATATTAATGTATTTATATGGGCTATGATGTCTGCACTTCTTGCGGCGGCACTTTGGCTAAATCTCGCCACTGCGTTTAAAGCTCCGGTATCTACTACTCATTCTATTGTCGGCGGTGTAATGGGAGCCGGAATAGCGGCGGCGGGATTTGAAATAGTCCATTGGGCGACAATGGGTAAAATCGCAGCTTCTTGGGTAATATCCCCGGTGCTTGGAGGAATAATTGCAGCCGGATTTTTATATGCTATTAAAAAAACAATAATTTTTAAAAAAGATATGACCGTATCAGCGAAAAAATGGGTACCTATTTACGTATCCATTATGACGTGGGCGTTTGTTACGTATTTAACTATGAAAGGTTTAAAACATATTTGGGTTAGTATTACAGATGTTTTAACATTTTTACCTCACACCAAAAAGCCTACTTTTAATGTCGCTTCCATTTTGGGTTTGATAATGGGTGTGAGCGTTTATTTTATTATGACGGCAAAGTTAAAAAAAGAAGAAAATTTAAACACGAGAGAAGGTATTAACAAATATTTTACAGTCCCTCTTATTTTTTCCGCGGCACTACTTAGTTTTGCGCATGGTGCAAATGACGTAGCAAACGCTGTAGGTCCTCTTGCAGCTATTTCAGATGCCGTTTTAAACGGAGGAATTGCAAGCAAATCTGCCATCCCTTTTTGGGTTATGGCAATAGGAGCGCTTGGTATTTCAATAGGACTTGCATTATATGGTCCTAGACTTATTAAAACAGTCGGAAACGAAATTACCAAAATAGACCCGATAAGAGGCTTTTGTGTTGCTCTTGCAGCCGCTATTACGGTAATTATAGCTTCGCAATTAGGGCTTCCTGTTAGTTCTACACATATTGCTGTAGGTGCTGTTTTTGGTGTTGGTTTCTTAAGAGAATGGTTACATTTGACAGAAGAGAAAGAAGATGAAATAGAAATAGAATTTGAAGAAAATGAAAAAAAACTAAAAGCATACGAGCTAGAGCTTGAAGATTTACAACAAAAATCCAATAAAAGCAAAGAAGAATATAAAAGAATAGTAGAGCTTATCGAAATAATCGAAGATTTGGAAAAGACGATTAAAAAACTTAAAAAAATACTCAAAAAAGAAGAAAAAGTAAAATACGTAAAAAGAGATTTATTCAAAAAAATAATAGCCGCATGGCTTATTACCGTTCCGGTTGCGGCAATATTGGCAGCTATGATATTCTTTATGATTAAAGGAATGATGCTTTAATATCGAGTAAAATAATGTCTTTTTCGAAAAATTGATTTTTAAAAAAATAACGAAATTTTGTTAAAAGGTTTGATTATGAATTATGAGAGAAATATTAAAGTCAATTTTATTTTATAATATGAAAGAAGAAAAATGATACTAAAACATGATATACCGCAAGGTGCGAAGCTTTATTTTGAAAAAGTCGCCAAAATCAAAAGAGAAATAGAATCAATCGCCGCGGAAGTTTTCGAAACACTTGAATTTGAAGAAATCGTAACGCCGTTTTTTTCTTATCATCAGCTTGAAGCGTTGGATGAAAAAGAGCTTATAAGATTTACCGATTCTAAAAACAGAACTTTATCTTTGAGGGGTGATAGTTCGATAGATATAATAAGGCTTATAATCAAAAGACTTAAAAGCGATGCGAAAAAGTGGTTTTATATCCAGCCGGTTTTTAGAGCGCCGAGCAGTGAAATATATCAAATAGGAGCGGAGAGTTTAGACGGCGATTTGAATGAAATACTAAAAGTCAATACCCTTATATTCAAAAGACTAAATAAAAACTATACCCTTCAGCTTTCTCATATAAAAATACCGCAAAAAGCGGCCGAACTTGCGGGGCTTGATATTGAGGATATTAAAAAAATGAGACTTTATAAATTCAAAGACAAATGGCTTAAAAAACTATATGCCGTTCATAACGTTAAAGATTTAGACGATTTAAGCATATACCCGGATGAAATTGCCGAATATTTAAAAGAAATAAAATATATAGCCGAACATTTCGAAAGTGCTATAATTTCACCGTTATATATGCCCGAACTTAGATATTATACGGGAGTGTTTTATAGATTTTTAAAAGAAAACACCGTTTACGCGCAAGGCGGAGAATATATCGTCGAGGGTGAAAGAAGCGTCGGATTTTCAATATATACGGATAATTTGTTAAAAGATATTTAAAGGCACGTAAATGCTAACAAAACTAAAAATAAAAAATTTTAAATCGTTTAAAGATTTTGAAATAGAACTTGATAAGTTTAATTGTATTATTGCTGCAAATAACGCAGGAAAAAGTAATTTAATAGAATCTTTAAAGTTTTTAAAATATGCAGTAAAAGATATTAACAGAGCGATTGAAGAATTTGGCGGTTTTGATAATATTAAAAATATTTTTTTAGAAACAAAGTTTATTGAATTTGTATTAGAGTTTAATAAAGAAAATTTTGATATTACTTTTATAGAAAAAGAAGATAAAAAAACAAATTTTTTATTTGAAAATTTAAATAAAGAAGTTATTTTAAAAGTATTTGAAAGAAAATGGCTTAAAAAATATAGAATAAACGGAGAAGTTCAAATTACTTCACAAGAAAAAACAGAGAAAGTTTGTGTAGAAGAAGAATTTATATTTGATGATAAAAATGAAGAGCGGATAAAAATAGACAATACACAAAGAAGTGTATTAAAAGCAACTCTATTTTCTTTAACGGAATATTTTTATACATATTCTTTTTATCCCGAAATTATTAAAACATCTTTAAAAGGTGGGCAAACTTTAATGTTTGACGGAATAAATTTGGTAGAGGTTTTGGATTTTATAAAAAATAATTTTCCGCAAAAATTTGAAATGATATCGGATTCTTTAATTGGTATTGTAGAAGAATTAAATGAAATAAAAATAGACAAAGATTTAATAGGAAGAAATGCTTTATTATTGAAAGAAAAAAATAAATTTTTACCGTTTAATATTGTATCGGACGGGACAATTAATCTTTTAGCAATTTTAACTTCTATTTATGAACCTACTTTAAAAAAAATGATTTCTTTTGATGAAATAGAAAAACATCTTCATTTAAAAGCGATTGATTATGTTTTGGAAATTTTAAAAGATCAAGATTACCAAGTGACTTTTACCACTCAAAGTGCGGAAATTATGAATAATTTGGATTTAAAAAAAGATAATTTGATTTTTCTTTATAGAGATGATGAAGGTTTTACGAAATCAATTAGTGCAAAAAAAATACCAAACTTTGAAAAAAAAGTAAAAAGATATCAGGATGTCTCAACTATTATAAAAAATGAGGTGTTAGGGTATTTGGGGGATTTTGATGAAAATTAAGATAGTGGTAGAGGGTAGAAGCGATTATGTTTTTTTAGATGCTTTAAGAAAAAAATGCAAATTAAATAATGTCAGAATAGAAATTTCCGGCGGTAAAAATAAATGTGAAATTACAAAACCTCAAACAATAAAAAGAATAATACAAAACGCTATAGAAGACGGATATGGAAAAATTATTATTCTTATTGATAAAGTGACGCAATTTGATTGTGGAATTATAAATAGTAGTTGTGTTTTGGATATAAAAGAAGAATATAAAAAAAGAGTCTTGAAAAATTTAAAGGCGGATGTGGTTGTAGCTGATGAAGAAATTGAGTGTTGGTTTGTTTTAGATGAAAATAGTAATAATTTTTATAAAAATTGTTACGCTAATGCAAAAAAAAATTTTAAGACTACTTCTCAAACTCAATTAGCTCAAAGAGCGGTTAAAAAGCTTGATATAATTTTGAACAACAGAAATAAAAATAAAAGTTTTAATTATTTTTTAAAAAAAATTGGATTTTAAAAAAAGGATATAAATGGTTGATTTGATAGTGGGACTTCAATGGGGAGACGAAGGTAAAGGTAAAATTGTGGATTTGGTGGCGAAAAATTACGATATCGTAATAAGAAGCCAAGGCGGACATAACGCCGGACATACGGTTGTGGTTGATGGTAAAAAGTATGCGCTTCACTTGCTTCCGAGCGGTGTTTTGAATCCAGATGCCGTTAATGTAATAGGAAACGGTGTTGTCGTTTATCCTCCCCAACTTATCAAAGAGATTAATAATTTCGGACACAATATAAAGAAAAAACTCTTAATTTCGGATAAAGCGCATATGATACTTGATCATCATACGGCAATCGATCAAGCACGGGAGAAATTAAGAGGTAAAAACGCAATAGGCACAACCGGCAGAGGAATAGGTCCGGCTTATGCGGATAAAATAGCGCGAATCGGCGTTAGAATGGGTGAGCTTAAAAACATAGACAAACTGCTTGAAAAATTGACTCATTATTATGAAATGAATAAAGGATATTTCGAATATCTCGAAGTCGAAATTCCAAGCGCAAACGAATTAAAAGCAAAGCTCACAAAGTGGCGAGACGAACTTGGAGATTTGATAGTAAATACTACAAACTTTTTGTGGGAAAATATAGATAAAAATATGTTGCTTGAAGGCGCACAGGCTACTTTGCTTGATATAGACCACGGAACGTATC
>CAYSKX010000050.1:0-5946 GCA_964431845.1 uncultured Nautiliales bacterium
CATAGGTAATAGTATAATTTGAAGAATGGATCACTCCATACATCAGATTTGATTAGACCTTTTGATTTAAGCTCTTTAAGCATTTTAGAAGCATATGCTGCATATTGATTGTATAGTTTTACATGAGCATCAACTCTTTGGAAATAGTTATTTGTAAATGTGGCTTGGTGACAAGTCATACATACTTTTTTCATTTCGGCTCTACCTGCTGCAGCACCTTTAGGGTTACCAGCTTTAGCATTTCCTCTTGTTACAAGATTTTTACTCCAGAATGCCCATCCTGCAGTTTCGATACCTTTAGTTCTTTGCGCACTACTTGGTGCCCATAGATTCCATTTTAATCTAGTTGATACGTTGTGAGTAGATTTAAGTCCGTTAATTCCACTCATATGACATGTGAAACAAGTAGCCGCTCTAAGAGTTTTGCCAGGGATTTGTTTACCGGTATCGAATTTATAATCTTCTTCGTTTGTGTCAAAAACATGCCCATGAACTGAAGATTCGAATACTTCTTTGTCAGGATGATCAGGCCCTAAGTGACAGTTTGTACAAGCATTCGGATGTCTTGCTTCGGCAGTTGAGAATTTATGTCTGCTATGACATGCTAAACAGTTAGATACCCCGCCATCCGGATAAAGCGTTCCAATACCGTCATTTGGCCAAGTTGCCGCTGTAGGTTTACCTTGAGCGTCAAGTGTTACTTTTGCTCCGTGACATTGAATACAGATATTAGCTACCGCTAAGTCTGACATATTAGGATTTTTTTCATTTGCAGTAGCTAAAGGTAAATCTTTTCTGATACCTTTCATAAGTTTAGCACCGCTTTCACCCCAACTTGCGTTTTTACCTTTTAGGGTTTCATAGTTGTATGCAAGTTTAGTCATTAAATAACCATGTTTATTTTTATGGTCTGTTGAAATTATCCATTGAGCTGCACCTCTTGAGTGACCTGAATTTAAATATTCGGTTACTTCTTTTGCGTGACATTTAGCACAAGTCACAGAAGATACCGCAACTTGAACAGTCCAATTGCTTCCTTGCATTGGATGCGCTTTGAAAGCTGTAGGATAATCTTTTGGCACAACGTGGCATTGAACACATCCTACTCCCGCTTTTGCGTGTTTTGAATGTTGCCAGTCAGCTACGATACCAGGATCTGACGCTTTGTGACACATTAAACATTGGTCGTTTTTTACACCTTGTGGTTTGAAATTTTTAAGTTTTTTGTAATTAGGGTTTGAATTTAAGCTGTTTGCCGCAAAAGCAAAACTTGTAATTGCCGCAACGCTTAACCCTGCTGTTAGTGCTTTTTTCATTTCAGCTCCTTGAGTTTTTTTCTCTTTAGAATTTTAATGAAAAAAAGTGTCTCAAAAGTGCCAAATGTTGAAATGATGGTGAAAATGGTGAAAATGGTGAAAATGGTGAAAATGTGAAAATGTGAAAGTAGTGAAAGTGGTGAAAGTGGTGAAAATGAAAAATTAATTTTGAATTGAAATATCTAAACCCTAAAACCTCAATCCTCAACCATCAATCCTAATTTCATTTTCAAGTTTATTAAATTTCCATTCTTTTTTTGCCGTTTTGATTTTATTTTTATCGATATTCGCAATTAACATCTCTTCTTTGTCATGTAAAGAATTAACAAGCACTCCTTCGGGGTCTATTACGAAACTGTTCCCGTAAAATTTCCAATCTTTATAATTACCTACTCTATTAACCCTTGCTACGTAAATATTTTTAATAAAAGCAAAAGTCTTTAAAAGTTCATACCATCTTTTTGACGAATTAAATGTGCCTACACTCGGAATAATTGCCAAATCCACTTTTTTTTCGATAAAATAATCCCAAAAGCTACTAAAATGCGCTTCAAATCCAAAAATTGCTCCGATTCTTATTTTTCCTATGGTGAATATTAAAGGTTTAGAATCTTTTTTGTCAAAAAAAGCTTCTTCATTCCAATGACTATAAGGTATATAAATTTGCTGATAATAAAATCTAGCTTTACCGTTTTGAAATTTAACCAAGCATTTATATTTTTTATTTGCTTTTACAATTACTAATGGAGCTAATATGGTTATATTATAAACCATAGATAATTTTTTAAGGAGTTTTAATTGATGGTTTGATTGTTCTTTGACAAAATTAAGAGGCATTTTTTCTATTTCTTTAAAAAATCTGTTTAATACGTATTCAGGTAAAACGAAAAGTTTAACATTTTCCGTTTTTGCGATATTTAAATAATAGTTTAGTTTCGCCTTATCAAACGGAAGTTCAGCACTTTGAAGCAAAGCTATTTTCATTTACGCTCTCCCGTTTATTTCTTCAAATTCAAGCTTCGCTTCTTCTATCATCTTAGCAGCTTCTTCGAGAATCTTAACACCTTTTTTGTAAAATTCCATAGCTTCATGCAATGTAAGCTCAGGGTCATTTAATTTTTCAAGCAGCTCTTTTGCCTGTTGTAATTTTTTTTCAAAATCCTGCATTACACACCTTTTTGTTTAATTTTGAATTATGAATTTTGAATTAAAAATATAATATAATTATCTAAAACCTCAAACCTAAACCCTCAAACCTAACTTTTCAAAATATCGCTTATAATAAAATCAAATTTATCAATTTCAACCAAAAAACTATCATGTCCGTAGTCACTGTTTATTTCAAAATAAGAGCATTTCCCTCCTACTTTATCTATGTAATTTTTAATATTTCTCATCTCTTCGGGAAAAAAGAGAGTATCGCCTTTAAACGATATTAAATGAATATTATCTTTAATTTGTGAAAAGGCATCTTCTAAAGAAGCAAAACCTCTTCCTATATCAAAAAGAGAAATAGCCTTTAATATATAAATATAACTTAGAGGATCAAACCATTTCGGAAACATCGCACCGTTATAATCCAAATAACTCTCAACCTGAAAACGTCCGTATAATTCAAACATACCGTCCGTTTTTACATATTCGCGACCGAATTTACGCTCAAACGTTTTAGGCGATATATAATTTAAATATCCTATCATTCGTGCTACACTTAAACCTTTTAATCCGTTTTGTTTTATAATTTCGGGATCGTAATTTCCATTTTTGAATTCACTGTCGGCTTTTATCGCTTCAATCATAGATTTATTAATAGCAATCACATAAGGTTTCGTTTGATAAGTGGTGGCGATAGGGATAATATTTTCACAAAATCCCGGAAAATCAATCGCAAATCTAAGCGCTTGCATTCCTCC
Source organism: uncultured Nautiliales bacterium (assembly GCA_964431845.1). GTDB lineage: Bacteria > Campylobacterota > Campylobacteria > Campylobacterales > Nautiliaceae > Nautilia. Next base: position 3,230 of record CAYSKX010000050.1, read on the forward strand.
CATACTACCGCCTATTACGGCTTTTAAATGTCTAATTCCAAGCGAATCAAGGAATATTTTTTGCGCTTTTACCATGTCTTTTATGGTAATAACTGGAAATTTTAGTCTATATTTTTCGTCTCTTCCCGGATACATAGGAGACAAAGGAGAGGTTGAGCCAAAACAACTCCCTATAACATTGGTAGAAATTACGAAATACTTAGTAGTATCTATTGCTTTATTATCTCCTATAAGCGAATCCCACCATCCGGGCTTTCTATCACCTTCATACATTCCGGCTGCATGGTGAGAGCCAGAAAGAGCGTGAGTTATAAGAATTACATTATCTTTTTTCTCGTTAAGCTCACCATACGTTTCGTATATTATTTGCCATGGTTCGAGAATACGACCGCTTTCGAGATATAAAGGCTTAGTAAACTTAGCTATATTTGTTTTAATTTTCATATTTGCCTTTTATTATATCTTTTATAGGTTTCGGTTTACTAAAATAGTATCCTTGATAATATTTAATGCCTATTTTTTTTAGACTATTAAATATTGTTTCGTTTTCTACAAATTCGGCAATAGCTTTGATATTGAATTTACAAGAAAATTGATTAATTAATTTTATTATTTCAAAATATTCACTCTGGTCTATATTTTTGACTAAAGACCCATCTATTTTGATAAAATCCGGTTTTAAAGACAATATATTTATAAAATTCGAATAACCACTACCAAAATCATCTATAGCTATCCTTACATTGTATTCTTTAACTTCTTTAATAAAATATTTTATTAAATCATAGTTTTTTATACTTTCGGTTTCCAATATCTCAAACGTTATTTTTACATCTTTATCGATAGTTTTTAATAGTTTTAAAATTTGATTTTTAGTATGAGGACTTACAATATCTATATAAGAAGCATTAATAGATACGTTTTTAAGATTGTATTTTTTTACATCTTCAAAAACTTTTTTTATCATTATTGAAGAAAAATCATCATACAATCTCGCTTCTTTAATCAAATCCATAAATTGAAACGGAGCTAATACAGCATCGTCCCATTTTAACCTCATTAAAGCTTCATATTTTACTACATTTCCTTTTTCATCTACTATAGGCTGATAATACGGTATTATATCCTCTTCTTTTAAAATTTTTTTCAATATTTGTAATAAAGTTATTTTTTCATGTTGTTCGATTTTAAGTTTTTTATCATAAATTAAATATTTTAATCCGCTTTTTTGAGCTGTTTTTAATGCATTTTCAGCCGTTATAAATAAATCTTTTATATTACTTGCACCTATTATATACATTATATTTATATTTTTACATTTAATTTCTAAATTCAACATATCTTGAATATGGGTTGCATTTATTTTGTGTTTGAAACCTATCGCATACTCGTCATTTCCTATTTTATAAATATTTTCATATTTAGTTTTTAAAAAATTTGCAAAACAATTCAAAACTTCATTACCATATTCGAATCCGTATAGATTATTTATATTTGCAAAATCATCAATATCGAAAATAACCAAACTTTCGTAATTATCCAATTCTTCCAACAATTTAAATTTATTAGGTAAATTCGTAATCTTATCGTAATATACTTTTCTGTAAATTTCATTTTTGGCTTTTTCGTAATTTTGTTTTAATTCTTCATAATCTTTAATTATTTTTGCTTGTATTTTTTTAGAAATTATATATGAAATTAAAAAGCTCAACAAAATAAAAATTATAAACATATACAAAGTTTGCTTATATAAAGTATTCATGCTTGATAAAATATGTTTTTTAGTCGTATTTATATCTTTTTGTATATCACTATAATATTCACCTTTCATTAACACAATATCATAAGGTTTATAAATAGTAAAATAGCTTATTTTTTTCTCTATCTTTCCGGTTATAGGATTTTTGAAATGATATGTTATAAAACATTCGTCTTGATGTTTTAAACACTTTAAATACTCTCTTCTGTAAGGATATCCCGTAATATCCGTTTTTTCTATACTTATAGGTTTATTTATAATTTTTTTCAAAGGATGATATAAAACTTTTGCAAAAACTCCTTTTTTTGCAAACCAATTTTCTATTTGCACCGCAACTACATAAGAAGAGTTATTTTTATCAATAATGGAAATAAAATCTAAAAATTCCTTTTTAACAATATTATCGATATAATCAAGAGCAATTCCCATCCCTATAGTTTTATTGCCATCTTTTATTTCAACGGCAAGATAATCTTTATTATTGTATACAATAATCAAATGTTTCAATTTACCGAAAGTAACATATTGATACGATAAATTAGCAGGATATGCGAAATTTGCGGTTTTTATATATAAAAAAGTTTTATCGGTTTTATGATTTTGAAAATATTTTAATAAACCTTTATTGTAGTGAAAATAATTTTTATAAACAACTTTCAAAATTTCAAACATTGTTTTTTCCGTTAAAGAATAACTTGAAAGCCTTATTTCGTCAAATGCATTTTTTATTGCGTTCAATTCCGTTTTTAAAGCTTCTTTTTTATGATTTATAACTATTTCAGAAGCTTTTTTAAACTCTTTTTCACTTATATTATTTACAAAAACGGCATAAAACACACTAAATAAAATAAATCCGAAGATAATAAACAATATAGGAATTAAAAATATTTGATTAATTAAGCGCTTCATTTATATCCTTTATAAGATCATCAACATCCTCTAATCCTATACTAAGTCT
>CAYSKX010000051.1:0-5921 GCA_964431845.1 uncultured Nautiliales bacterium
TTGTTTTGCTTCTTCAGGCGGAAGATAATTAATGGCTTCTATTTTTAAAAGAGCATAATATTTTTCCTGATCTTTCGGAGGTCTAACTTGTCCGGTTACAATATCACCGGTTCTAAGAGCAAATCTTCTTATTTGAGTTTGAGAAACATATACGTCGTTTAGAGAATTTTCAAAATTACCTCCGATACTCCTTAGAAATCCGTAACCGTCCGGCATCACTTCCAAAATTCCAGTAAATAACAAATATCCTCCCTGCGCAACCTGCGCTTTTAAAATTTCAAACATCAAATCCTGACGTTTAAATTCCTGAGGGTTCTCGACGTTAAGTTCGTTTGCTATTTTAATAAGCTCTTCTGTAGACTTACTTCTTAAATCCTCAATCGTCCACCCTTCAACGGGAATATGTGTTCTTTGTTTTCTATTGCTACCATTATTTGTGGTATGTTGATTTTCGTTTTCCATAAATATCCTTGTAAGATTAATGTAGTTTAATTTAATAAATATTACGACATAATAACCTTTTTCACTCTTTTTTACTTTGTTACTGTTTTTGATAAAAAGGCAATCAGTAAAAAGGCACTAATATCGGTTTATTTATTAGTTGGCACAAAGAAGTGTTTTGGTTTTGCGATTTTATTGAAAATATAAACATTTGTCAAGTTATATCATTACCAAAAAAACTTCTTACAATTTTCACGCTTTCACCACTTTCACCAAAACTTACAAATGGTGAAAATGTGAAAGTGGTGAAAATGTCAGATTTGTTTTGTTTTTTGGTATTATCAAAAAATAGGTTTTAAGGATTTAGTTTTAGATATTTTAATCCGAAATCCATAACTCATAACTTCTCTTCTTTCCTCAACACCTCTTTTTACCGACTACGAGTCGGCGTTCCCTTTTTTACTAATCACTAATCACTTTTCACTAATTACCTTCTCCATCGCTTTTACATAAATCCTACTGTTCGAGTATATATTCGTATCGCTCGGTTCAAAAAACAAAATCTCTTTTTCACAAAAATATTCTATTATTTCGATATATTCTTTTTCGTTTTTTAATGTTGCAAAGCCATTTTTGATTATTTCGTTTGCAATATTTTTAAAAATATTTTCCGCTTCAATATTTCTTTTTCTAAATAATTCATAAAAACTCATTTTAATTTCGCTAAGTGCCAATTTCGCTTCGTTGTCTAAATATTCTTGCAGTGTTTTAAATGTTTTTAATTTGCAATAATTAAAAAGAAGTTTTTGTATATCGCTTATATTTCCGCCAAGATATTCCCATATTAAATTAATATCTTCTTCTTTGAATTTATATTCGTTATTATAACCTCCGTTTAACCATTTTTTAACTTCTTCAAAAGGTAAATGATCTATTTTATAAAAATCGCTTGTTTTTTTAAGTTTGGCATTATTATATATTTCATTTATAAATATCGTATTGCTTGAGAGTATTACTACATGGCTTAGATGAGTCTCTTTCGTAAGTGCTACGCAAAAATTTAGAAATTCGTTTAATAGAAGTTTTTCTTTGTCTATATAGATATCCTCTAATTTTTGTATCTCATCTATTATCAGGATGTTTTTTTTATTACTGTTTTCAAATTGTGTTTTTAATATCTTGAAAACATCAATTTTTTTCTCTTTTGCCGCTTGGTATTCTTTCGCCGTAATTTTAAAAACTCCTATATTAAATTCCACTCCCGCTTCTTTATTTAAATTTACATCATCTGGCATTACCATACTTTGTATAAAATTATCAAAACTTCCTATAACGCTTCTTCTGAAATTTATATATTTTACGTTATATTTTTTTGATTTGAAGAGTTTAAAATCATCAAATAGTTCATTTTCTATAATATACTCAATAAGAGTAGTTTTACCTGTGGATTTTGGTCCGTATATCCAGAGGATTCTTTTTGGAAGTCCTTCAAAATAATTTTTAAGATATTTAATGTCTTTTTTTCTATTTATAAATTCTTCTCCTCTGAATTTCATGATTTGCCTTTTTTGTAATTATAGCAAATTAGGGTTTCTGTTTTTCACTTTCCACTTTCCGCTGTTCCATATCGGCTGAAGCCGGCGTTTCATTATTATTGCCTATTGTTTATGTCTAATACCACCTTTATTTAAGTTTTATAACCCTAAGCGGATTTATAGGTTTTTCTTTGTATGTTACTTCAAATTCCAAAGTGTCTTCGACTCTTGCTATTATTTGTCCTTTTTTAACATAACTTCCTTTTTTAAGCAACGGTGAAACTTTACTCAAATTAGCATATATGCTAAATAAATTACCGGGATGTTTTATAAAAATAATTTTTTTCTTGTCGTTATTGCCGATATAAACGACTTTTCCTCTCATAATAGAACGCACAAACGAGTGAGGTTTTGTTTTTATCGTAATAGAATCGTTGTAAATTTTTATTTTATATATCGGGTCGATATAAGAGCCGAATTTTTTAATTACTTTACCGTAAAGTGGAGGAATTGTTTTTTTACCTTTATAAGTAGCTATTTTGGGTTTATAATAAGCAGAGCCTACTTTTTTTACGTTTATTTCCTTTTCCGGGATTCTTTTTTTAACGATTTTAAGTTCTCTTAGTTTTTTTCTTAAGTTTTGTTGTTTTTTTATCATTGCAAGAAGTTTATTTTTATAAGATTTTTTTTGTTTTTTAAGTGCTAAAAGTTCTTTTAAACGCTCTTTTTTAAGCGCAACAAGTTTTTGTTGTTTTTTTATCAACATTCGCTGTTTTTGTTTTATAGCATTTATCTTTTTGTTCGTAATATTTAAGTTTTTATCTATTTGTCTATATTTTGTTAAAAGAGCGGCAATTTGTTTGGAATAAAGCTCAAGCGCTTTTTTGTTAATTTCACTAAATATTAAATCGTTAAGGGAATCTATTTGCTGCGTATCAAGATAATAATTTTGGGAAATAAATTTAATAATTTCAGCTTTGATATCTTCTTTATTTTTATTTAATCCTTTTACCAAATCATTTAATTCCCCGAGCGTTTTATTCGAATTTTGCAAAATTTTTTGCAAATTGTTTATTTCGTTGCGAATTTGCGCTTCTTTTTGTTTTAAAGATTTTATTTGATTTTGTTTGTTTATAATTTTTTCAGCCAATGCATCTAATTTTTTATTCATCTTAGCTATTTTGTAAGAAGTGTTTTTAAGTTCCTTTTTTGTAGATGTAATGATAGCGGAATACAAACAAACAAAAATTAATAAAAAAATTAATTTTTTCATTTTTTCCTTCCGATAACAACTATAATCGAAGAAACTAAAGCAATACAAAAACTAAAAAGCAGAAGAATTAAAAACTCTTTTTGCATATTTAACATAAGCGTAATATTTAAATCTTTCAAAACGGCTTTGTACATAATAGAATTTCGCATATAAAAAATAATACCAAACGTTCCACACAGCGCCACTACCGAATCTATTAACGCAATTTTAAACAAAGCCGCACCCTTAAACCAAAAAGGAGCTCCAAAAAGTTCCATAATATACATTCTTTCATTATGCTCTAATTTCCACACTTCAAGTTGTTTTACTATCAATAAAAATCCTAAAACACCGATAATTATCATAAATACGGAACTGGTAATTTTCAGTAACATCAAAAGATTGTATATTTTTGTTTGAGAGGAGCTGTATGTCAACACTCTTTTGATATACGGATAACTTTTTAATGTTTCTTCTATTTCGTTTAATTTTTGAGGAGAAGGTAACATTTTTAGTTTCACTTTGTAAAAATAAGGCATTTTTATAGAAGTTAAATCTATATTTTTAAATTTGTTTTTCATATAATTTAACTGTTTTGAAATATCTATTTTATCGATATTGTATATTTCTTTTATATCAAGATAGGTTATTTCTTTATCGCTTACTATTATAATCGAATAATTATTTAAAATATTTTGTTGATATTGATGTAATACGTTATTGAAAAGTCTAAATAAAAAAATACTTACAAGTATGGAAATAAGCGCTAATATAAGCGCAATATGACTTTTGATGGAATTCAATTATTATCCTTTTTTCGGATTTTCAATATTTTTATCTCCGAAAAATATCATTTTAAATGTAGTATTATTGTTTTTTTAAATATTTTCGGAGGTTAAGTAAAATTTTAACATAAATATTTCATTGATTTATTAAATATCAAAATTTTTCAATAACTCGTTATGTATTAAACCGTTTGTCGCTACAATACATTTATCGTCAAACATATCAAAATATTTACCCGAATCATTCGAAATTTCTCCCCCCGCTTCTTTAACAATCAAAATTCCCGCACTCACATCCCATGGTTTTAGATTAATTTCATAAAATCCGTCCGTTAAACCTTCGGCTACATAGCACAAATCCAACGCCGCACTCCCGAAGCGTCTAATATCCTGACATCTCGGCAAAATATTATAAAGCCTTTTTATTATCAAATCCAGATCGTCTTTATTATCCGCACTCGAATAAGGAAATCCCGTTGCAATTAACGCTCTACCGAAATAGTCGTTTTTACTTACACTTATTTTGCTGCCGTTTTTATAAGCGCCCTCACCTGCAATTGCACTATAAAATTCATCCAAAATAGGATTATAAACAAATGCGAGTTTAGGTTTTTTATTCTCATAAACTCCCACACTAATACAGCAGTGAGGAATTTTGTGAGCAAAATTGGTAGTCCCGTCTATCGGGTCTATAATTATCGAATTGCAAAATTCTTCTTGAATGCTCTCCTCCGCAATTATAGAATAATCAAACTTCTCAAATTCATCTTTTAAAAATTCCTCAATTTTAATATCATATTCCGTAACCAAATCTTTTTTACCTTTAAGAGTTATATTCTTAGAGGAGTAAAACCCCTCTTTGAAAATTTCTCCTGCTTTAAATATTATTTTTTTTATTTCTTCAAATTGACTTTTCATTTCTTTAATTTTCCATTTTTCATTGAATAATTTTCCATTAAATATCATACCCCATTTCTTTTGCAACTTGTTTAATATTTTCAAGTCTTTTTTCAATTGGCGGATGAGAGCTAAAAAGGTCTAAAAATCCCACAATTCCAAATGCTTTCATATCTTTTGGAAGTAAAACGTTTTCTTTTGGAATTTGTCCGAGTTTTGCAAGAGCATAATAAATTCCATCAGGTCCGTCAAGTTTAACCGCACCGGCATCAGCTTTATATTCTCTATATCTGCTAAACCACATTGCAAACATAGTAGCAAATACACTTAAAAGCATTTCAAGCGCAAAACTAATCGCCATATACGCAAACGGAGATACGTTTCCTTCTTCGTCCTTAGGTGCGAGAATATTAGCAAACAGTCTTGATACGAAAAATACGAAAGTATTAAGCACCCCTTGAAGCAACGTCATCGTTATCATATCACCATGTTTGATATGGCTTATTTCGTGAGCCAAAACTCCTTTTATTTCTTCCGTTTCCATCAAATCAAACAAAGACGTAGAAACAGCTACAAGCGCATCGTTTCTATTCCAACCCGTCGCAAACGCGTTAGGAGGACCGTCAAACACACCAACTTCGGGCATTCCTATTCCGGATTTTTGGGCTAATTGTGCTACAGTATTTACAAGCCAAGCTTCAGCTTCGTTTGAGGGAGTTTCGATAATCCTTACTCCCATACTCATTTTCGCCATCCATTTAGACATAAAAAGCGATATCAAAGCACCGCTAAATCCCACAATAAATGATAAAATCAAAAGTCCGTTAATGCTTCCCCCATCAAGCCTTATCCCGAAAAACACTTCAATCAAAAATATCGTTAAATAAATTGAAGCCATAACTGCAACATTCATTAAAATAAGCATTAATATCGCCATAATTATCCTCCTTCGCATTATTATACCATTACCAAAAAACTTCTTACAATTTTCACACTTTCACCACTTTCACC
>CAYSKX010000052.1:0-5832 GCA_964431845.1 uncultured Nautiliales bacterium
TGAAAATGTGAAAGTGGTGAAAATGTGAAAGTGGTGAAAATGTGAAAGTGTGAAAGTGTGAAAATGTGAAAATGGTGAAAGTGTGAAAATTGTAAGAAGTTTTTTGGTAATGGTATAATTTATTAACAAGGAAAAAAATGAATATTAACGATTTGCAAAAACATATCAAAATAATAGACACTCCGCTTGATGTTAATCTTGAAATACCTCATCTTGCTTATATTGAAGCAAAAAAGAAAAACCCCAAAATATTAATGTTCACAAACCCGAAAGAAGATGATAAAAAATTCGATATTCCGGTTGTTATGAATATATTTGCAAACGATGAAGTCACAAGGGAAATATTCGGGCGCGATTTAGATGAAATCGCAGCCGATATCGAAGCGCTTATAAAAATGAAGCCTCCGAAAACTCTCGGCGAAAAATTAAAAGCGTTCGGAAAGTTGTTTGCGCTTAAAAACACTATCGTAAAAAACGTCAAAACCGCCGAATGTCAATACCACATATATCAAAAAGAAGCGGCGAAACTTAGTAACTTGCCGATTTTAAAGACATGGGAACTTGATGGAGGCAAGTTTATAACAATGGGACAAGTTTATACGAAAAGCATTGATGGGAATATCAAAAACGTCGGAATGTATAGGCTTCAAGTGTATGACGATAAACGCCTAGGACTTCATTGGCAAATACATAAAGACAGTGCTCATCTATTTTGGGAATATAAAAAAGCAAATAAAAAAATGCCCATTTCCGTTGCAATAGGCGGAGATCCTTTATGGACATGGTGTGCTACCGCTCCTATGCCTGCGGGTGTTTTCGAAGTAATGCTTTACGGATTTATAAGAGGTAAAAATCCCACACTTGTTAAATGTATAAGTAACGATATCGAAGTCCCCGCCGATGCGGATATAGTAATTGAAGGGTGGTGTGATCCTGCGGAGTTGGAAATTGAAGGAATGTTTGGCGACCATACGGGATATTATACGCTTAAAAAACCTTTTCCTGTTATGCATGTAGATACTATAACGACAAAAAAAGATCCCTTATTTTATGCTACTGTTGTGGGCAAGCCTCCTTTGGAGGATAAATATATGGGGTATGCGACGGAGAGGATATTTTTACCACTTCTTAAAACGACCTCACCTCGCTTGATTGATTACGTTATGCCGGAAAACGGCGTTTTTCACAATTTGATACTGTGTAAAATAGAACCGCGCTATCCCGGGGAAAGTATGCAAATTATGCATAGTTTGTGGGGAACGGGACAGATGAGCTTTGTAAAACATGCCGTATTTGTAGGAGCTGATGCACCTTCGCTTAGAGATTATGAAAACTTGATAAGATATATTTTAAATAACTTCAATCCTCAAAAAGTGTTAATTACAAAAGGTGTAGTTGATGAGCTTGATCATTCGAGTGTTGAAGAGTTAATAGGCGGTAAACTTGGAGTGGATACAACTGAAAAATGTAAAGTAAAAAGTGAAAAATTAAATATTTTAAACGATGAGAAATTGTTTGAAAAAATTAAAACTCTTGACAAAAGCGTAGAAGAGATTAAACAGTATATGACGGATACGAAAAATCCGATATGCGTAATTAAATTCAAAAAAAACAAACCCGCAAGAGAGATTTTTGATAAATTAAAACGCCTTAAAGAGTATTTGAGAATTGTCGTTTTTATAAATACGAACGAAACTTTTAATCCTTATATGCTTGTATGGCGCGTAACTAACAATATTGATGCTCTTCGCGATGTATGGATTGAAGAAATTATCGGAATAGATGGCAGCAATAAAAACGAAATTGACGGATTTAATCGAGAATGGCCGCCGGATGTCGATGTAAATGCTTGTGTAATTGAAAAATTGCGTAATTTGGGATTGATTGACGGAATAAGCGATGAAGAATTAAAAAAATATCAAATTCTTTAAAAAGAGACAAAATGAATTTAAGAAATATTTTTTTGTTTCAAGGGCTAAGCGATAGCGAAATAAAAGAGATAGAAAAATTCACAATTGTTAAGAAACTCAGAAAAAACGAAATTGTGTTTTACGAAAAGGAAAATGCGGCATATCTTCATGTGCTTTTAAGCGGAAGTGCAAGAGTTTATAAGGTTGATAACAAAGCAAACGAACTGATTATTCATAAATTTATGCCTGTTTCTCTTATTGCGGAACTTGCGAATTTCGAAAATATGCCTTATCCCGCCAATTGCGCTATGGATGAAGACGGAGTAATTTTGAAAATAGAATTTGATAAATTCAAAAAGTTTATAAAAAGCGGGGATGTTTGTATGGCGATTATGAGCTCACTTCTTAAAAAAATGAAATTTCTCGACGGTATTATTCAAGACAATTTGATATTGGATACCGAAACAAAAATAGCAAAATTTATTTACGATAACGACGAAATGTTCAAAGAATTAAAACAACACAACATAGCGATGCTTTTAAACATAACTCCCGAAACGTTAAGTAGAAAACTCAAAAAATTTAAAGAACTAGAAATTATTGAAAACAAAGGTGCTAAATTGATAGTAAAAAACAAAGAAAAAATTAAAGAAATATTTAGTTGGTAGAAAAGGGAGAAAATATGACAAAAGAAATATTGGATAAATATCTTTTTAAATTAATCACAAACAAGGGAAGCGATTTACATATAAAATCCGGAAATGGTATAAAAGCAAGAATCCAAGGTAAACTTGTAACATTAAAAAGTTCGTTTTTAACAAAAGAAGACGTAATTAAACTTCTTAAGATTATTTTAAAAAACAGATTTGAAGAGTTTGTAAAAAATAAAGAAATAGATTTTAATTATAAATTAAATGAAGATTATAGATTTAGAGCGAATGCATTTTTTCAGATAGAAGGTCCTTCAATTGTGTTTAGGGTAATTCCAGTTAAAATTCCAACGATTAAAGAGTTGAAACTGCCCAAAATTGTAAATAAATTTACGGAATTTGAAAGAGGACTCGTGCTTGTAACAGGAGTTACGGGAAGTGGTAAATCAACCACTCTTGCCGCAATGATAAACGAAATCAATGAAACTAAACCAAAGCATATCATAACGATAGAAGACCCGGTGGAATTCGTGCATAAAGATAAAAAATGCCTAATCAATCAAAGAAGTCTCGGGGAGGATACTTTAAGTTTTTCTAAAGCCCTAAAAGCGGCATTAAGGGAAGATCCGGATATTATATTAGTCGGTGAAATGAGAGATAAACAAACTATAGAAATTGCTCTTCATGCGGCTGAAACGGGGCATTTGGTTTTTTCTACGCTGCATACTTTGGACGCCAAAGAAACTATCAATAGAATTATAGGAGTTTTCCCCGTAGATGAACAAGACCGTATCAGAATGGTATTAGCAACTGTTTTAGAAGGAGTGATTTCTCAAAGATTAGTGCCGACAGTGGACGGCAAAAGAGCTGCCGCTATGGAGATACTATTAAAAACGCCGAGAATAAAAGATTTGATACTACAAAAAAGAGATAATGAATTAAAAGACGTTATTGAAGAAGGTAAAAAAATTTACTCAACTCAAAGTTTCGATCAACATCTTGTCGATTTGGTGATACAAGGGCGCGTTAAAGAAGAAGTGGCGCTTGAATATGCTACAAGCAAAGACGATTTTATGCTGAAGTTGAAAAAAACAAAACTTCAAAGCGGTATGGAAGTTGTAGAAGATTCGAAAATAGGACTTAAAACTTAATAAACAATAAGAGACGGAATAGTTTAATTTAATTTTTAATTTGTTCTCTTGCTTTTTTCAAATCATCAATAGTATCAATTCCAAAACTTTTAGTTTTTACTTTAATCATAGCTATTTTTTCGCCGTTTTCTATAACTCTTAGCTGTTCGAGTTTTTCTATATGCTCAATATTTCCTTTCATTGTTACGAATTTATCAAGGCTTTTTTTATCAAATCCGTATATTCCTATATGCCCGTAATATGTATGAGGTTCATCGTCTCTATTATACGGTATTTTGCTTCTTGAAAAATATATTGCGTTATTGTTTTTATCCATTATTACTTTTACCAAATTAGGGTCTTGCGCGTGAAGTTCGTCTATTTTTTTATAGCAACTAACCATTACGAAATCTCTATTTTTTATTTCTATAAGTTTATCTTTTACTTTTTGTAATATTTCGGGCTCTAAAAACGGCTCGTCCCCTTGCATGTTTATAACAATTTCATTCTCTTTCAAATTTAAAATATCGGCGGCTTCTTTTATTCTGTCACTGCCGCTTTGATGATTTTTGTCTGTCATAATTGCATTAAATCCGTATTTTTCGCAAACGTTTATTACTTCTTGCGAATCGGTTGCAATACATACGTCATCAACTTTTTTAGCAACTTCCGCACACCAAATTATCATAGGTTTGTCGTTAATTTCTGCTAAGACTTTATTAGGTAATCTGCTTGAGGATAAACGTGCAGGAATAATTATCATAATAAACCTTCTTTTTGGTTATAATTTTACAAAAAAAAGGCGTAAAAATGGTTGAAAAAATAAAAGAAAAAGTAAAAAAAACGCACCATATAGACGAAAAGAAAAAAAGCGTTATTTTGGAAAAAATCCGGGAATGGGAAAATGATGAAAAAGCAATGGCTATAATTCCGAATTTATTAATGAAATATTATATAGAAGATATAAAACCCGTATTGGAAGAATTGGGATTAACCGATTAATGATTTTGTATCAACCCGCTAACGGATATTGTTATAATAGTGATACTTTGTTTTTGTATGATTTCATAACGGCGTTCAATATTAAAGGCGAAGTTTTGGAAATCGGTGGAGGATGCGGGGTTTTGGGGCTTTTAATCAAACGAGATTTTCCGAAAATCGAATTGACGATAATAGAAAAACAAAAAATCATGAGCGAATTTATCAAAAAAAATTCAACCTTAAACAATTTGTCCGTAAGCTTAATTAATGATGATTTTTTGAATTTCGGATTTGAAAAGAAGTTTGATTTTGTTATCTCCAATCCTCCTTTTTATCAAGGAAGTTTAAAAAGTGAAAATGAAATTATCAAAACGGCAAGATACGAAGAGTTTTTGCCTATGAAAAAATTTTTTGTAAAAGTAAATAAAATCCTCAAAGAAAGAGGGGAGTTTATATTTTGCTATGACGCTAAAAGAATTGATGATATAATTTCGAATATGCCCAAACCTTTAAAAATTATCGATATAAGGTTTATGTATCCGCGTATTAATAAAAATGCGACGCTTGTAATGCTTAGAGCAAAAAGACACGCAAAATCGACGGTAAAAATACATCCGCCGTTAATAGCGTTCGAGGGTGAAAATTATTCCGGCGAAGCGGCGAAAATATATAAAAAAACATCAACGAAAAGCGTAAAAATTTAATCGTGTTTACTAATTAAACAGCTAAGAGTTTTTAAATATAGGGAATGAAAAAAGGAGGGTTGAGGGGGTTAAAATTAATACCAATCTCCAAAATAAATCAAACATTTATTTTAGGGAAAAAGGAAAGGGAAAGGAAAAGAGGGAAAAGAGAAAAGGTATAAACTTTAAATCGATTTTAATATAATACCAAAAAAACAAAACAAATCTGACATTTTCACCAAAACTTACAAATAGTGAAAATGGTGAAAATGTGAAAATGTGAAAGTGGTGAAAGTGTGAAAATTGTAAAAAGTTTTTTTTGGTAATGGTATGAATAGTGTTTATAAACGGTTTAGATTCTTTTTATATTATACGCTTAAAAAGGCTTGGGGTGAAAAGAAAAATACTTTTAGTTGAAGATGATGTATCTTTAAACGAAACTGTAAAAGAGTTTTTAGAGTATAACGGATTTGAGGTA
>CAYSKX010000053.1:0-5744 GCA_964431845.1 uncultured Nautiliales bacterium
GTATAATTTTTTATTAATAAAAGACAATATTGCATATATCTTGCTTTAAGCTTTGAGCTTTGAGCTTTCAGCTTTATTACCTAATGTTCTTTAGTCAAATAATATATAAGCTGATTGGCATCAAGCACTTCATTAAGTCTTATTGCTAAGTTTTTTTCATATACCATAACTTCGCCTTTGCCGATAATTCTACCGTTTATATAAACTTCTGCACTTTCACCTTCGGGTTTTTGCAAATCTATTACACTTCCTTTTTGAAGTGCTAATATCTCTCTTAATGTAACATCCACTCTCCCAAGATCGCTTTCAAACAATACTTCCGTATCAAGAAGATTGACATAATCGGGGATATGTTTGTCAATATCGTCTTCAAAAAACTCTTTTTGTTGCATTTATTTTCCTTTAAATAGAATATAAAAACATTTGTCCCCGTTAAATTTAAACGACAATATATCGTCATATTTTATATTGTCGTTATATTCTCCAAGGAATTCCGGAATAGAAATGTCAAAATTTTTAGATTTATTTTTTGCAATTATTTTTGCATTTCCTATTATTTGATTGGCAATTTCTTTTGTTAAATCTTCAGCGTCATAATTATGATCTCCAAAATAATAATTTGCAATATATGAAAGTTTTTCATGTGGAACTACAATATAAAAATCATAATTTTCATCTCCGAAAATTGAAATTTTACTTACAAAGCCATTTTTCAATGTTTCATTACACTCTTCAACTTTTCCTTCTATCGAATCTACAAAATTATACACCGATTTTTTGATTATGTTAAACATGTGTTTCCTTTTTTTGAATTATGAATTTTTAATTTTTCACCTCTTTTTTTGCAAATGTCGAATATTTTGAGTTTGGAAAATCATTTATTAGTTTTTTAAATGTTAATTCAGCGTTTTTAAATTGTTTTAATTTTAAAAATGACTTACCAGTGTGATAAAGCAATCTTGCGGTAAAAGAAGTTTTTTTCGGATACATAGTTATACTTTTTTTGTAAAATACAAGAGCCTTTTTGTAATTGCCTTGTTTATAAAAAATTTCACCGAGATAATATGACGATGTTGCAGGAAGATATTTTTTGCTTAAAGAATACAAAAACAATTCTTTTGCTTTTTCGAGTTCACCATCATAATAATAATTTTTTGCTTTTTTAAAAGCAATTTTCGGTTTTATAGGTTCTTTATTGAAATTTTTAATTTGATTTAAGATTGTTTGAATTGAATCGCTTAAATTTTTAAAATTTTCATTTTGGATTTTCATTATTTCTTCTATTGTTTTTTTAATTGTTTTGTTTGTTTTTTCTAAATTTTTAACTTTTTGTTCAAGTAAAGTAATTTTATTTTTTATATCGGTTAAATTTACATCTTTATATTCTTTTTTTATCTTTTCTATAGCTAATTTTGTGGAATCTATTTCGTTTAAGATAGTATCGAAAGATGAAAATTTATTACTTAAATCGGAGATACTTTGGTCGTATTCGACAAATTTTTGTGCGATTTTTGATTTGAATTTTTCTAAATTTTGTTTTAATTTTTTAATATCTATACTATTTTTTTGAATATTTTTTTTGTTTTGAAGAATAACTTTTTCTTGAGGAGTTAACCCATAAGGATTTTTTGCGTTTAAATCTCCCGCTTTAAAGGGATCAACATCTGCAAGCAAAAGCACAGGCAAAAGAAAAAATAGCTTTTTCATACAATTCCTTTTTTTAGGAATTGTATCTTATTATGGAAGATATGTAAAATTATCTCTTCTATTTTTCTGCCAACACCATCTTGCATGTGCCGTGCATACCGGATTTAATTCGCCATAACTAATAATTGTAAGTTTTTTAGGATCGACTCCGAGTTTAATTAATGCGTTTTTAAGTGCATTTGCTCTTTTTAAACCAAGAGCGTAATTATACTCTTCCGTTCCCCATTCGTCACAATTACCTTCAATTCTGACAGTATAGTTTGTGGAATTATTTTTAATAAGATTTGCCAATTTTTCAACCTTAGGCCACTCGCTTGCTTTTATGTTATATTTGTCAAAATCAAAATATATAACAATATCGGCAAGGTCTTTTGCAAATTTTTGATCTGCACTTATACTAATTTTTGCCGCTTCCCCTAATGTTTGTTCTTCAACGTTAGCGTTTTGAGTGCTTACAGTTTCATTTCCGCCTATATTTACTGAAGTATCGCTTAATGTCTGTGCTGATTGGGCGCTTTGCATGTTTTGTTCTACAGTTGCATTTTCGAGACTAGGTTGTTTTGAGCATCCTGTAATCATCAATAACGCTGCTACTCCGGTTGCAAGTAAAAGTTTTTTGTTCATTTTCTCTCCTTTTTTACCAATCGAATGATTGTAGTATTTTTGGCAATGGGTAATAAAACACTTTGTTTTCATTTAAACGTATTATACCAATTTTTGAATAAAAATCTTCTCTTTTTATAAACATTATCGAATTTCCGTCAACTGAAAAATTAGGATAACTGTTTTGACCTTTAAAAGTAAGTCTTTTTAAAGAATCATCGTTTTTATTTACTAAAAAGAGGTTAAAAGTATTTTTTGAAAACGCATAATTACTTTCTCTCGTGCCTATTACAAGATAATTTTTATATGCATCTACGCCTATTTGATTTTTTCCATGATATAAAACTCTTTGAAGTTTATTTTTATTTTTGCTAAATACCAAAGGCACACCGTATCTATCGGAAACAAAAACTATATTATTTTCCCCCCAAAATTTTCCGTTTACGTCAATTCCGCTATATTTTGTTATTTTGGTAAGTTTTTTATTAGAAATATCATATTCATAAACATCCGGTTGTCCATTTGGTGCTAAAGTTAAAAGTAATTTGTCTTTTTTTACATCAGAAACAATAAGTAAACCTTGAGAAGTTAATATTTTTTCTCTTTTTCCGGTTCTTAAATTAAATTTATATAATGTAGGCAATCTACTTAATTTTGTGTAATAAATTATATTTTGTTTCTCATTTGCCCATTTTGGAAATATATTAAGCCCTCCGCTAATAATTCTTTTTTTGTATGATAGTGTATAATCCGATATATAAATGTTTGCTTGCTTAGGAGCCGTAAGCATTGAATAAACGACTTTTCTTATTAAAAATTTTGCTTCTGGTAACTTAAAATATCTATTTATATCATATACCGCTTTGTGAATTAAAAACGGAAAATAAGCGTAACTATTTGATTTGTATATTTTTTTAAGAATTAAATTATTTTTTTCAAAATATTTAACTCTTAATATTTTGTTTGAATAATCTATTTCAAACTTGTAAATTGTGTTATTTTCTTGATTGATTGTATAATTAAAATGATCAAGCACTTTCAAATCCATTTTAAGTATTTTCAATACATTTTGATCACCACTGAAATAAATACCGATTTTCGGTTTTTCGTTAAAATATTTTGTAATTACTAATTCGTTTGCCGTTATAAAAACTACACTTATAAAAAATAAAAATATTTTCTTAATCATCACTCACCTTTGATTGAAATATTACAGTTATATTAAAACTTTTATCAAATTCAACATTTTTAATTTCTTCTATTAACATTGTTTGTCTTTCTTGCGGTAAATTGCTATCTAATATAGTAACCGACACCGTTTTATTTAAATTTTGAATGCTTATTTTAGCATAATCGCTCGGTATTGTGGAAACATTATCCCATATTAAAGAAAGTTTTTGCGAAATAATATCGTCAATTTCTTCTTTCGTAAGTTTTTGACCACCGTTTTGAATAAAATTTACTTCTACGTTTATTGTTTTAATTTTCTTAAGATTTCTTTCAATACCTTTAAATCTACTCATATCAAGTTGTTTTTTTTGAACTATTTTTTTTGTATCGATATTATAATCGACATTTTTAAATATATCGTTAAATCCTATTTTTTCTCCTCCATGTGTAACATTAGTGCGCGAGCCGCTTTTTTTGACAGCGGAGGATGCTTTGATTTTTGAAATTGTTTTTTTTCGAATATTTTTTTGTTTTGTTTTATTGGAATTGAATTTAGCTTTTTTTGCAATTATTGCTGTGTGTATATAAATTTTTTTGGTTTTCTTTTTTGTAGAAAATATAAAAAAAAGAAAAAACCAAACAATAACACTATATATTAATGTTGATAAAAACAAAGATACCAATATTCTCATTTAGTTAAAAGCCCTATTTGAGTAAATCCTAGTCGAACAACTGCGGAATATACTTTCATAAATGTTTGATATTTTATATTTTTATCGGCTGCGATATATACCAACGAATTTTTATTAAAGTTTCCATATTTTAAATTAAATTGTTCTAAAAAATCATTAAGAGAAATTTGTTCTTTATTAATAAATACTTTGCCGTTTTCTTTTATAGTTATGGTAATAGTAGGTTTTTTAATTGCCGGTGAGCTTTTACTACCCTCAGGTAAATTTACCGTTTTTTCTTGAAAAGTGCTAACCGTTACCGATACCATTAATATCGACAAAAGCACAAGCATAATATCCACAAAAGGGGTAATGTTTAATTCGGGCTTTTTCATTTGCTTAAATAAAAATCCTTTTGCATAATTAAAAGACTTTGTAAATCCTCTACTTTTTTAACAAGTATTTGATGAAAAGAATATGCTGGCACTGCTACGATAATACCTAAAGCCGTAGCTACAAGCGCATCGGCAATAGCGGGCGCTATCATGTTTATAGTTGTTATGTTTTGCATAGATGAAAAAGCATTTAATATTCCTACTACCGTTCCGAATAATCCTATAAATGGTGATGTTGAGGCAACTATACTTAAAAACGTTATACCGCTTGAAGCGCTTTTTTTGGCTGCTTGAATACACGCATCAAACGTTAAAGTATTTACATTTTCACTTTTATCTATACATCTTTTAAGTGACGACACACCCGAAATATTTCCACTCATTAAAAGAGCGTTTAACGATTCTTCTTCTTTATTAATCCATGAAATTAAAGTAATTAATTTATAAAAAAATACAAAAAAGACAAAAAAAAGATAAATCCCAAGCCATCCTATAACTACTATATTTATAGGATTACTTAAGATTTTAGATGCCTCTAGCAGCACTTTCTATCTTTGCCTCTGTAGTTGCTATTAAAGCGCTACAATCGGAAGCTTCTCTGATTAGTTTTTTTGCTTTTTCAATAGCATCCGAAATATCTCCTCCATTTTCTCCACTTATGGGTTCAACCCCATCAACCAATACGTTTATATGATCCGGAGCTATTTCTACATATCCGGTGTTAATTGCCATTAATTCGCTTGAATTGTCGGTTTTTTTAATTGTAATAACTCCAGGTTTTAATGTTGTTATCAAAGGAGCATGTCCTTCAAGCACTCCGAATTCACCTTCTATCCCGGGAAAATAAGCTTCTTTTATCTTCCCTTCATAAACTTTTCCAAAAGGTGTAACTATATCAAGTTTCATTTGCTTCCTTTAATTACCGGCCTTCATTTTTTCGGCTTTTTCTTTGGCTTCATCCAAATCACCTACCATATAAAATGCGTTTTCAGGTAAGTCGTCAACTTTTCCTTCAAGGATTTCTTTAAACCCAGCAATAGTTTTGTTAAGTTCTACATATCTTCCGTCCGCTCCTGTAAATACTTTTGCAACAAAGAATGGTTGAGATAGGAATTTTTCAATTTTTCTCGCACGTGCAACCGTAAGTTTATCTTCTTCGCTAAGCTCGTCCATACCAAGAATTGCGATAATATCTTGT
>CAYSKX010000054.1:0-5645 GCA_964431845.1 uncultured Nautiliales bacterium
AAAGGAGTTAAATGAGCATAGGTAAAATCAGAAGTATTCTTTACAAATTAGCAAAATATCTCGGTGATGTCAATGCTGTAAAAAGAGCTTTAAAAAACGGAAATTTTGCTCCTATCGTTAATAGAATTATAAGAAGAATTTACGGATATATCGCAGGAAGAGGAATGCCTAGAAAGTGAAGAGTGAAAAGTGGAAAGTAGAAAATGGAAAAACACTAATCACTCAATTACTAATTACTAATATAAGAAAGTGAAAAATGAAAAAGCACAAAAATCCTAATAGCCGAAACAAGTATAAAATAATTAAAACGACTTTTTTTCCGGCGAAAATAAAAAAAAGCGCCAAAAAAAATATTAGCCTAATAGGGATAGGTTGCAATCTCGGTAATTGCATTAGAAGATTTAAAAAATTATATAGATATTTTACAACACATCCTAAAATAGATATAATTCAAACATCGATAATTTATAAAAATCCGCCGTTTGGGTATTTGAATCAGCCGGATTTTTATAATTCCGTTTTAATTATAAAAACGGATTTTTCGCCTTTTGAACTTTTACGTTTTTTGCTTTGGACAGAAAAAAAATTTGGTAGAATTAGAAGCTTTAAAAATGCACCAAGAACGTTAGATTTAGATATAATACTGTTTAATAATTTTAAAATAAATACAGACAAATTAAAAATACCGCATCCGTTTTTTAAAAAAAGAGATTCTGTAATAATACCGCTTGCTTTAAAGGACTAAATTGAAACTGAAAACTTTTACCGCACCGACTTATACCGAAGCGCTAAATAAGGTAAAAGCGGAACTCGGAGACGATGTTGTTATTGTTTCAAGCAAAGAAATTAAGAAAAAGACATTAACTTCGCAAGGTTTATATGAAATTGTGGTAGCCGTTGAAGAAGAAAATATAAAACCGCGCAAAAATATAACGAGTAACGAAGAGCATGCCAAAGACGTCATGCTTAAACTAAGTAATGCTGCAAAAGAAATATCATCACTTTCCAAAGAGAAGCCTTTATTTGATTTTGCTTCTTCTCAAAAACAAGCTGTAAATACGGGTATTGACAATAATCCGTTAGAACCTCAAAAAAGTGAAGAAATAATAGCTCTTAAAAATCAAATTTCCCAAATGGCGGACACTCTTAAGTTTTTACAAGCAACGGTATGGGATATAGTTAATAAAAATGAATTAGAACTTCCTCCGGAATTTAGCGAAATTTACGCATTATCAAAAGCTAGCGGAATGAGTGGACAGCATCTTGATGAAATTATGAAGCTCACTATCAAATACATGCCTCTTAAAATGCGAAAAAATAGAGATACGATAAAAAGATATTTTCATACTCTTTTAAAGAAAATGGTGCCCATAAGAGTTGAAAGAGAAATAGTATCTCCTCATAAAAAAATTATGATGTTCGTAGGACCTACAGGAGTGGGAAAAACTACAACAATAGCAAAATTAGCCGCACGTTACGCTTATAAATTATCTCGTCGGCATAAAGTCGGCATAATTACGCTCGATACATATAGAATTGGAGCGGTAGAACAATTAATGACATATGCAAAAATGATGAAACTACCTATCGAAACAGTAGTAGATCCAAGCGATTTCGGAGACGCTTTAAACGCTTTAAGACATAACGATTATATACTTATAGACACGGTAGGAAGCTCTCAACACGATAAAGAAAAAATAGAAAAGCTCAAAAGTTTTTTAAAAGTTGATACATTTGCCGAAATTAATATAAATTTAGTGCTATCAACTGTAACTAAATATGAAGATTTAACCGATATATATAAAAACTTTTCGTTGCTTCCGATAGATACGTTCGTATTTACGAAGCTTGACGAAACAAAAACTTACGGTAACATATTTTCACTTTTGCTTGATACAAAAAAACCGGTGAGTTACTTTTCCATAGGTCAAGAAGTACCGGATGATTTAATGCAAGCCGAAGCGGACTATTTACTAAAAGGTATCTTAAATAAGGAGTTTAATTGAAAACTCAAGCAGATAAATTAAAAGAATTATTAAAAACGGATAATATAAAACGGCCTACTAATACCAGATTTATTGCCATTACAAGCGGAAAAGGTGGAGTTGGTAAAACAACTATTACCGCTAATCTCGGATTCGCTTTACACGCATTCGGCTTTAAAGTGGCATTATTTGATGCGGATATAGGGCTTGCAAACTTAGACGTAATATTAAAGGTAAATGCTAAAAAAAACATTTACAACGTTTTAAAAAATGAATGCTCTTTGAAAGATATCGTTATAGAAATCGAAAAAGATTTTGTCTTAATCCCGGGTAAAAGCGGTAATGAAATAATGGACTTTGCAGATGAAACAAGTCTTAGTCGTTTTTTTGACGAACTTGAATTTTTAAAAGATTATGATTTCTTTTTAATTGATACAGGTGCGGGCATTGATAAAAAAGTGCAAATGTGGCTTGAAGCGGCTGATGATGTTATAGTAATAACCGTTCCCGAACCTGCCGCTATTACGGATGCTTATGCAATGATTAAAATTATTAGCGAAAAAAAAGAAAAGGCTTTTATTCTTTTAAATGAAGTAACCAATGAAAAAGAGGCACTAAATATATTTAACAAAATAAACAATGTTGCAATTAGTAATTTAAATAAAAATTTCAGACTTCAAATGATAGGATATATCAAAAAAGATAAACTTGTAATGAACGCTTCAATTAAAAGAACTTTATTTACAAAAGAAGAACCCCTTTCATCCCCAAGTGAGCATATTTTTAAAATTGCAAGGAAAATAGCAAAAATTTCGGAACGAAAAGTGCTTGAAGAAGAAAAAGGTATCGGAAGATTTTTCAGAAAAATATTCTCAGGATTTTAAAGGTGAAAAATGAGAGGAGAAAATTTTATCTTTTTTCTTGGAGCAAGCGGTTTTTTCGTAGGTATAATATTTTCAATATTACATAATTTGGATTTTATAGAGTTTTTATATGCTACAATCTCAATTACAATCCTATTTTATATATTAGGACTCGGAGCGGTTACATTTTTTATAAAATATCTCGATATCAAAAAAATTATCTACTTTGACAAACATGAAATAGACGAAATTCTTGATATGCAAATCAAAGAACTTGAAAAAAAAGAAGATTTTATTCTTGAAAGTTACGAATTTATTAAAAATATAGAAAAAGAAGAAATAAAAATTGCAAAGAATAAATTATGATGCAAACACTTTCTAATCCTTACGAAGAACACTTACAAGTATATAGAAACGATTTGGCAGTAAATTATATACCTGCCGTAAAAGCAATGGCGGCAAGGCTTAAAGAAAGATTGCCAAGTAGTATTGAATTTAACGATTTAGTTTCTATAGGTTTAGAAGAACTTGTAAAATTAGCAAGAAGATATGACCCTAAACAAAACGATAATTTTTGGGGATACGCGCAAAAACGAATTTATGGTAGTATGCTTGATTTTCTTAGAAGTCTCGATACGGTAAGTAGAAGCGATAGAAAAATAATAAAAGATATAGATAAAATAGTAGAAAGTTATCAAGCAAAATATAACGTAGAACCTGATGACGAATATATTGCTCAAGCACTCGGTATAGACGTAGAAAAAGTCAGACGCGCAAAAAATGCCGGTGAAATATATAATGTTATGCCTATTGAAGAGCAAATGAATTTTTTCGAAAACGTAAGCAAAAAAATTGAAGAAGAAGAATTAATAGAAACAATTAAAAAACTTTTAAAAACAATGAGCGAAAAAGAACAATTAATCATACAACTTTACTATTTCGAAGAAATGTCTTTAAAAGAAATTAGCAAAATTGTAGGTGTAACGGAAAGCAGAATTTCCCAAATCCATAAAAACATAATCAAAAAATTAAGGAAAGAGCTAAATGGCTGATATTTTATCTCAAGAAGAAATAGACGCCCTTCTTGAAGTTGTCGAAGAAGAGGACATAGCGCCGGATGAACTTGAAAAAGCATCGGACATACTTGATAATAGACAAATAACTTTATATGATTTCAAAAGACCAAACCGCGTAAGTAAAGAGCAATTAAGAACCATTAGAGCAATGCATGATAAAATGGCGAGAGGTTTAGCAAGCGATATTTCATCTTTAATGAGAAGTATCGTTGAAATTCAACTTCATTCGGTAGACCAAATGACTTACGGTGAATTTTTGATGAGTTTACCTTCTCCTACGTCTTTTAACGTATTTTCAATGAAACCTCTTGACGGAAAAGGCGTAATAGAATTAAACCCATCCATCGCTTTTCCTATGATAGACAGACTTCTTGGAGGAAACGGAGCACCTTTTGAAACTACAAGAGAATTTACGGATATAGAGTTAAATTTATTAGAACAAATACTAAGAGTTGTAATGCAAGATATGAAAGAAATATGGTCACCTATTATGGATATGTATCCTATTATAGAAGCTAAAGAAAGCTCTCCTAACGTCGTTCAAATCGTAGCGCAAAATGAAATTGTAATTATGGTCATTATGGAAATAATTATCGGTCAAACAAGCGGTATGATGAATATTTGTTATCCGGTAATTACGATAGAATCACTTCTTCCAAGACTTGCAAATAGAGATTTGATGTTAAATGAAACAAGCAGCAGAAAAAGTAGAAACAAAGAATTAAGAGCACTTCTTAGAGGTGCTAAAATAGAACTTGAAGCTGTGCTCGGATATGCCGAACTTAATATGGTTCAAGTGCTTGATTTAAAAGTAGGAGATATTATTAAATTAAATAGACCTGCAGATGATACTGTAATCGTTAAAGTCGATGGAAGAGAAAAATTTATCGCTGATTTCGGCGTTAGAAGATATCGAAGAAGTATAAGAATTAAAGAAATACTAAAAACAGAGCATGACGAAATTAAAGAAATTCTTATCAAGCTTGATGAAAAACGTAAAGAAAAATTAGAGCAAATAACAGGAGAAGAAAGTGAATGAGTTTAAAGAATTATTAATTAATGAAATAAAATCAACCATTGAAGGATTGGTCGGTATTGCTCCTGAAATTTCTATTTTATCTGAAACTAAAGACTTAGGTCCTACTAAACCTCCTTACGCTAAAATCATAATTAAAGTAAAACCTAAGGGTGAAATTATCTTTTTAATCCCTGTTGAAATTGCAACCGCTCTTGGTGATTTAATGCTTGCCGGAGAAGGAACTCCGAAAACGGATATGAATAATGACGATTTAGACGCAATTAAAGAAATTATTTCAAATATTTTCGGTGCGTTAAAAACAACTCTTAGCGCCCAAGAAAATATGCCAAATCTTGATTTTGAAGTAACAAATGCATTTTTTATCGAAAAAGAAGAATATTTAGACGAATATGTATACGCTATCAATATGGAATTTAAAATTAACGATATTTCAAAAATCTGTCAAATTGTTTTTGACGACAGAATATATGAAGAACTTTCACCGAACCAAGAAACACATCAAGTAAATACGTCCACACCTAATGTTGGATTTAAAGGTGAAATAAAAAATCTCGAAATGCTTCTTGATATAAAACTTCAATTAAGAGTTAGAATAGGTAGTAAAATTATGCTTTTAAAAGATGTAATAAATATGGATATAGGAAGTGTAGTAGAACTTAATCAATTAGCAAAAGAACCTCTT
>CAYSKX010000055.1:0-5637 GCA_964431845.1 uncultured Nautiliales bacterium
AATATTATTTTCCCATTATCGCTAATTTGAGGCGTAATGTCAAGTAAAACTCCTACAAATTTAGATTCGATAGTGTATTCTGTATTAGGATTTCCATTCGTATCTAAGGTTACTTTTGAAGCGTATTTATAATATATCGTTTCGCCGGCACTTATTAATGCTTTTTGATTATTAAGTGTTACTATTTTAGGATTTGAAATGGAATATACGTTTCCGTTTTGCGCTAAAAAATTTAAAAGTCCCGAAACGTTAAAAACCGATTTACTAAAAATGGATTCGCTCCCTATTATGTTATTGCTTCTAATTAACGTGCTTTCGTAATTTTCGGTCATTTGAGACGTATCTTCCGCATTTTTCGTATATCCGAGACTAAAGGAAAGTTTCGACCAATCTATTCCCGATTTATGAGAAGAGGAAAGTCCTACGCTATATATTTTTACGTCTATAAGCACTTCTTTATGTAATCTGTCATTCAAATCTTTAATATATCTTCCGACTTCTTCGATTTGATTTTTATTTCCCGTAACCGTTACAAGCCCGGAATTTTTATCTATTATAGGTTCTTTATATTCACCGTCGGTATTTTTTAAAATTTGAACGATATTATTTTTCAAATTATCCCAAAAATCGAATTTATAATTGTTTTTTATAGAATTAGTATTATCAGTAGAATCTATATTCGTATTACCGGTAACTGAATTTGGAATAAAATCAATTCTAAATGTTTTGGTTTTATTGTGCGAAATGATTATAGAGTTGTTTTTAATTTCGTAAAATAAACTCACTTGTGCAAAAATCGTATCTAAAAGTTCTGAAAAAGTGGCATTTTCGATATTTACGAATTCTATTTTTTGATTTATTGCTTTTTTAGCCTTATTGTCTTTTAAAACGATATTCAATTTGCACTCCGTTACCAAATCGGAAAGTATATCTTTTACGCTTACCGCATTAATCGTATGTAAAGTAAATAATTTTTTTTCGCATGTCGTTGCAAATAACGCACTTATCAAAGTAATTAAAACAATTATTCTTTTCATTTTTTCACCTTTAAGACATTTAATTTTATAACTATCGGTAACAATTTTTTATCTCTTTTTAAAACAATTCCGTTATCCGAGATTTTTATAAGTTTATACCCTTTTATACTTTCTCCTTTTTTAATCCATTTTCCATTAATATTAGCTTTATTTTGAAATATTGCATTAAGATTTAGTTTGAATTTTTTATTTGTTGTTTTATTAGTATTGATTTGTGTATTTAAAATTATATCTTCGCTGAAAATATTATATTTTGCAATATTTTCAAACTTAGGCGTAAATTTTTGCATACTTTTTACCTCCGTTATTACAGTAGAAATGTCTGCTTGTAATACCACTACGGCTATTATAAGTGCTTTTTTCATAACATACTCCAAAATAAAACTTTCATTTCGAATAGAATGTTTTTATTTTTTGAAAAATTCAAATATTTAATTTTTTTAATGACTTTTATTTTTTCGATATCTTTAATAAACGTATAAAAATTATGAAATTCACAAGGTTTAAATTCTCCTTTAATCGTAACCGTGTATGTTTTAAATTCGTTCGTTTTACTTTCAACGGTATATGATGCTTTGATATTGTTTTGTCCGGCTTTTTGAAGTATCTTTTGCAAAATATCAAAAAAACTTTTTTTATTGATATGCAATATTTTTGAATTTTTTATGTATATATTTAAATATTTCAAATCTTCTTTTAAAGAAACGTTTTGTTTTTTTACTTTTATTAGCTGTTGTTTTAGACTTTTTAACTTATCAACAGGTGCGAACGTTTTTCTTAATTTTGCGCTTAAAGCGTTTATTTGAGCGTCGTTAGTTTCTATTTTTTGTTGTAATACCGAATAATTAAAATTATAATAAACGGCTGCCGCTATAATAAAAACGGATAAATATAAAAGTGTTAAATTTCTTTTATCCAAACCGTTTAGATACTCTTCTATTCTACCCATCGTAACTCACTTTCGAAATATAAATTCCCTCATTATTTTCAATTTCCGTTAATACAATGTTTTTGTATCCTAAATCATACAAATCTTTCATAAGCTTAGCTATATTAGAGGAATTTCTAAATTTGCTAATTAATATGATATCAGTATGAAAATTTTTTTTGTTAAACGATAATAGTTTTAGTTTGTATTGTTTTAATTTATTGATTAAATTTGCCATTTCGTTAGCAATAGGTGCTTTTTTTTGGATTTCTTTAAGAAAAGCAATTTTTTGAGATATATTCTTAATTTGTTCTTGTAACGCTTCATTTTGTTGTTTTATCGTATTTATATTTTTTTGATATTCTGTAATTACTTTTTTTAACATATCGCTTTTTCTTTTATTTTTAGCTATTTTTTTCTTAATAGTTAGTATTATTTTTTGTTGTTTGCTTATAGTTTGATATTTAAAATAAGCATCCGCTCCTATCACGCTAAAACAAGCCGCCGTTAATAAAGCTATTATTCCGATTTTTGTTTTGTAAAAAGGAATAGGTCTTGGAAAAATGGAAAAATTTTCATTTTCATTTTCACAATGCATACTATTGTAAATGCTTGCCGTATAATCAAATGCGTCGTATTCGCTCTTGACATCGTATTTTTCAAATTTAATTCCGCTTAAATCCCAAAAATTGGTATAATGTTCATATAAATCTTTTATTTCGAAAGAAGAGTAAAAAAAGATTCTGTCTATTTTTTCAAATCCATAATAATTAATGGAATAGTTGATTAAATTGCTAACTTTCATAAAAAATTGAGAAAAAAACGATTCTATTAATTCAAATTTTTCTTTCTCCTCATCTTCATAATTTTCTTCGTTTAAACCTTTTTCGCTCAAAATGGTCTTTAATTCTTCGATACTTATGTCCAATTGTTTAATTAAAGTCGAAAGTTTAGTAATACTTTTTACGAAAACGAATTCACCTTTTTCGAAACAGCTCAAAAATGCTTCGTTTTCGTCTAAATATATAAAAGCGTCGTTTTTCGGCTCAAGATTTACGATATCGTAATAATTTTTAAAAATAAGCGGTTTAGCCGAAATAAAATCTATGTGTTTATAAATATGTAAAAATTTTTCATAAATTCGTTTTAAAACGTTTATTTCCACAACAAACGCTTCTACGTTATAATAGTCATCATACTCTTTGAATACGTAATTAATTTTATACTCTTTCGTATAATCAAGCGAATCTTCCGTATAAATATATTTTTCCGCCTCTATTTCGAGCATATCTTTTTCTATACTCTTAGGTAATTTGAAATTGATATTTAATATATGATTATACCCAAGGGAAGAAGTAACTAATCCTTTTTCGTAAGAAAGTTCTTTTTTAACAATTTTATTATTTTCATTAATATAAATATAATCGTTAGTAAGATAAATTACTTTCAATTTTTCACCTTATTTTCGTTATTTAAACAATTTTTATCACAACAAAGCAAAAAACGTTCCATAATGTAATTTTGATAGTCGGAATAGTTGGAATAATCTGGATAGTCGGGATAGTTTTTTAAAAACTCGAACTTATTCGAGTCTTTTTCGGTTTTCGAAACAAGATGCGAACAAGTTCGCATTTCCAAGAAAGAAAGTTACAAAACTTTTTCAACCCCAATCTCTTTATTTTCTTTATCCGTTTTCGGTTTTCCGTTTTCTGCAATACCTCAATTATTACTTTTTACTTTCTAAAAATTGCGATTAGTCTTTTTGTTTTATAATAATCGAGTGCGTTCTTATTGTTTTGCAAATGATATCTGCGTTTATAATCGATGTTGCGCTTTTGTTCTTTCGTCTTCAATAACACACGCCTATATCTGTGGTTTTTAACACCAAAGAATTGCTACTTCCGTTTCCTATTGCAAATACATTATTTAAACCTTTAACAAATTCTTCTTTTTTTTGTGTGATTGTTTGTTGTTAGGATTTAAGATTAACATTAATGTTTTTAAGATTTTCGGCGATGCTTCCATGTGTATCGGCAGTAATTATGTAAATATCAAATTGAGATTATAGTTCTTTATACTATTACCAAAAAACTTCTTACAATTTTCACACTTTCACCACTTTCACCAAAACTTACAAATAGTGAAAACAGTGAAAATGTCAGATTTGTTTTGTTTTTTGGTATTAAACCCTTTTACACTTCTCCCTTTTGTATGATCGTAATGATAACAAACTATCTCATTTTCATCTGTCCATTCTTTTTGCACAATAGTATCATCTATAATCAAACATCCTTCCTCATCCTCTATTTCTCTTACCACCTTTTTTACTCTTTTCCATAGATACCTCGCATCAAATGCTCCTTTCTTTAGCATTCTTGTTATTTTGTCATGACTTATGCTATTATCTAATAAGTCTGACAATCCTGTCGCTGTAGCACTATGGTTGGTAGCTATAAGATAATCTGTATATAAATCCACTAATTGTTCCATATCTCTCATATTCATTATTAGCAATTATTGTGCCTTTTGCGTAAGGTCAGTTAGTAAAAAAAAGATTAAAAGCTCCATCTACTGCTAAATTTGCAAAAAGAAGACAATCAAATATTTGGATAGAAAAAATGATATTAATGTTGTAAGTTATGTTGATTCTCAAAATTCATTTGGAACAATGGTGCGAACAAAATATTTATGTATATTGTTTTATGATATAAATACAAGTAAGTATTATCTTAAAGATTTAAGATTTTTAGAATAAGAGAAGGCGGTATCTATATTATAAGCTGCAGCAACGGCGTTTTAGTAAAAAGAGTTTATCTAAATCCTTTTAATAAAGAGATTATTTTAAAAAGTGACAATCCCGAAATAGCAGATATTGTAATAAAAGGTGATGAAATAGATGGATGTAGAATAATCGGAAGAGTTGTCGGGAGTATTAAGAAATTTTAAGGATAAAATAAATATGTTTAAAATAAAAAAGTTTTTTGTATATACAATAAGATATATTTTAATTTATCTTGCACTTTTTGCTTTTACAGCAATGTTTTTTAGTGCATTAGAAACAATAATTCCAGCTAATATTTTAGTTTATGTTTTACTTTTAACTTTACTACTTAATTTTTATATAGCTTATAAAATAACTAAATCAACAGATGTGGAAGACGTTAAAACGAATCTTAACTTAATTAATTTCCACAAAAAAAAGATAAATAAAAATAAACAAACTAATAATGAAGTTTTACGAATAAGAAAATTTAATTTCCCTTATGATAGAAAAAAATATCAAATTTTATTTGAAAGATTAGAAATCGCTGGAATAAATTATAAATATGAAAACGCAAAAAAAGTATTTAAAGATGATGAAAAAACATATATTGTTTTTGAAAGAGAACCGGACAATGAATATGACAAAAACGCTATTGCTATATATGCAGTCCACGAAAACAATAAAGAACATGTGGGTTACGTTGATAAAGAAAAAGCGAAATTTATAGTTGAAAATAATTTGTTTGATTTTGTAGTTCCAAATATGGATTATATTGCTATTGGGGATAAAAAAATATTTCAGGCAACGTATCAAATATTGATCACAAAAGAAAAAATGAAAGAATTGAGAAAAAAAGGTGTAATAAAAAATAGAAAATCCGTATGAAAGGCTGTGTAAATGAACAATCC
>CAYSKX010000056.1:0-5606 GCA_964431845.1 uncultured Nautiliales bacterium
TAGAAAGCAGACCGAATAAAGACGATACTTTCAATACATGGTTC
Organism: uncultured Nautiliales bacterium; assembly: GCA_964431845.1. GTDB lineage: Bacteria > Campylobacterota > Campylobacteria > Campylobacterales > Nautiliaceae > Nautilia. The sequence continues at coordinate 45 of CAYSKX010000056.1, forward strand.
TATATAGATTTCGAAGGACATATCGACGATGAAAATGTCAAAGAAATTATCGAATCGCAAAAGATGATTTGGCTAGGAAGTTATCTTAGAGACTGCTGAGGGGAATTGAGAATTGAGAATGGAGGATTGAGGATTTAGGATTGAGGATTTAGAAAATATTTAATGCATCTAAAACCTCAAACCTCAAACCTAAATCCTAATTAATTTGCATATATATTGCTCTAAGCCCTAAACTCTAAGCTTTTAGCTTTATTTAATACAAGGAGAATCAATGTTTGGAAAACTTAAAAATTTAAAAACTTACGAAGCGGGAAAACCAATTGAACTGGTAGTAAGAGAATATGGTATTAAACCGGAAGAGATAATTAAACTTGCAAGTAACGAAAATCCATATGGTCCTTCTCCAAAAGTGATTGAAAAAGTAAAAAATTCAGCTCATTTAATACATAGATATCCAGATGATAGTTTTTATGAATTAAAAGAGGCTCTAAGCGATAAATTCGGTGCTAAAAGCTCTAATATAATTATCGGTGCGGGTAGCGATCAAGTGCTTGAATATGCGATACATGCTATTAATCCTCAAAAAGTGCTAACGGCGGGAATTACGTTTGCAATGTATGAAATATACTCAAAGCAAGTCGGAGCCGAAGTTTTAAAAACGCAAAGCATTACGCATAATCTTGACGAATTTTATGAAATATATGAAAAAGAAAAACCCGAAATTATATTTTTATGCGTGCCTAATAATCCTCTCGGTGAGTGCTTAGAGGCTAAAGAGGTGTTTGATTTTATAGAAAAAATAGACAAAGAAATTCTTATAGTTATTGACGGGGCGTATCAGGAATTTGCAAGTTTCAAAGATATAAATAAAAAAATAAATCCAAAAGATATTTTAAAATATCCAAATGTTTTATATACGGGGACGTTTTCGAAAGCTTACGGACTTGGAGGTATGAGAGTTGGATACGGTATTGCAAACGAATTTATTATTCAAAACCTTCACAAATTAAGAGCGCCTTTTAATATAACTACTTTAAGTCTTGCCGCCGCTATAGAAGCTTTGAAAGATGAGGAGTTCGTAAGAGAGGGAATAGTTAAAAACTTTGAAGAAATGGAAAAATACAAAAATTTTGCAAAAGAAAATAATTTGGAATATATCGAAAGTTATACGAATTTTATAGTTTTATATATAAAAAATTCGACGCAAATTGCTGAAAATTTATTAAAAAAAGGTATAATTATAAGAAACATGTCAAGTTACGGATTTGAAGCATTAAGAATTACTATCGGCACACCGAAAGAAAACGATAAAGTATTAAAAACGTTAAAAGGTATGATTAGTTGAATTTCGAAGAGCTCTTTAAACAAATTAATTTATTTGCCAAAAATTTAAATAAAAAACAAAAAATAGTTATTGTTGCTTCCATAGTAATATTAATTGCGATAATTTCCTTTTTAATAGTATTTAATACGACTTCTTCAAGCGTAAAAAAAAGTTATGCCGTCTTATTTGAAAATCTCTCTTCTAAGGATGCGGCGTTAATTGTTCAATATCTTGATAAAAAACAAATTCCTTATGAAATTCCGCAAGACGGAACAATAGAGGTTCCTAAAGACGTTGTCCAAAAAACAAGACTTGACGTAGCCGCACAAGGTCTTCCTAAGAGTAGTAAAGTCGGATTTGAATTGTTTGATAAAAACAGTTTCGGTATTACGGATTTCGAACAAAAAGTTAAATATTTAAGAGCTTTAGAAGGAGAACTTGCTAAAACTATAGAATCGATTGAAGCGGTTGATAGCGCTACCGTAAATATAGCGATTCCGAAAGAGAGTGTTTTTGTCGAAAAACAAATTCTTCCGAGTGCGTCGGTCGTAATAAAACTAAAGCCGAATATGATTTTAACGCCAAAGCAAGTTCAAGGTATCAAACATCTCGTAGCCGCCGCTGTTGCTAAAATGAAACCTGAAAATGTAAAACTTATCGATCAATACGGCAATTTACTCGGTGAAAACGACGAATTAACAAGAAACAACGAGTTATTAAAAGCCGAAATAATATACAAAAAAAGAATGGAAAAAGCACTTGAAGATAAAATAGTATCGATTTTAGCACCGGTGATCGGTAGTAAAAACAGAGTGGTGGCAAAAGTTAATCTTGATATCGATTTTTCTCAAGTTAAGTCCAAAGCCACTATTTATTCTCCCGATAACGTAGTTAGAAGCGAACAGACATTAGAAGAAAATAGAATAGGCTATAGACCCAAAGAAGTCGGAGGCGTTCCGGGTGCCGTAAGCAATATCGGTCCCGTTCAAGGAACAAAATCGGCAGAAGTTAAAGATAAATATTCTAAATCACAAACCACAACCAATTATGAAATTTCAACAACCGTTAAAGACGTAAAAGAACCTCTTGCGAAAATTAAAAGAATTACGGCGGCGGTAGTTGTTGACGGACATTATAAAATAGATAAAAAAGGAAAAAAAACATTCATTCCTTTAACGAAAATAGAACTTACAAATATTGAAAATTTAGTAAAAAATACTATAGGATTCAATCCGAAAAGAGGCGATAGTGTAAGTGTTAGTAGTTTTCAATTTAACGGAATTAACACTTCTAATGCGCCTACTACACCTGCAGGAAAAGTTATGCAAGCTATAGAAATGTATTTAGGACCATTTAGCGGTGTTTTGAAGTATCTGTTTTTAATTATCGTATTGTTGGTGTTTTACAAAAAAGTAATTACTCCGTTTACCCAAAAAATGCTTGAAACCAAGATTGAAGAAGAAACTGAATACGTAAGACCCGAAGTTGAAATCGATGAAGAGGAAATAGGCTCTACTTATGATAAAATAAAAGAACTCAAAGAAAAAGTCGAACAACAGCTTGGAATTTCAAGTGATGTAAACGAAGAAGAGTTAAAATATGAAGTTTTACTTGACAGAATTATTAAAATGACTGAAGAAAAAACGGAAGAAGTCGCAAAAGTTTTGGAAAATCTAATAAAAGAAGAGACACATGAAGCATAAGGATAAATAATGGCGCTTTCACCTAATCAACAGGCCATACTTGACGAATTGTCAATGGCGGAAAAAATCGCGATATTGTTAATACAGTTAGGGGAAGATTTGACCGCGCAGGTTTTTTCATATTTAGATGTTGAAGCTATTACCGAAATTTCAAAATATATAGCAACGGCAAAAGCGATAGATAAAGCGGTTGCAGCGGCGGTTTTGGAAGAGTTTTATGTTATTTTCCAATCAAATCAATATATTGCAAGTGGCGGTTTCGAATATGCCAAAGAAATTTTATATAAAGCCTTAGGTCCCGAAGAAGCTAAAAAAGTGCTTGATAAATTGGCGAAATCTCTTCAGAGTGAGCAGACTTTCGGATTTTTACAAAAAGTCAAGCCTCAACAGTTAGCGGACTTTATCGTAAACGAACATCCTCAAACAATTGCGCTTATTTTAGCTCATATGGACCCTACAAGCGCAGCGGAAACGCTTAGTTATTTTCCGGATGAGGTAAGAGCGGAAGTATTGATTAGGATGAGTAATCTCGGTGATATATCTCCGCAAGTTATTAAAAAAGTTAGTGCGATATTGGAAACAAAATTAGAAGCGCTTACCGGTTATAAAGTTGAAATCGGCGGTGTAAGATTCGTAGCCGAAATATTTAACCGTCTCGGTCAAAAAGCAGCAAAATCCACCCTTAAATTTATCGAACAGGTTAATAACGAACTTGCCGAAGAAATTAAAGAAAAAATGTTTACGTTTGAAGATATTAATAAACTTGACAATACTGCAATTCGCGAAATCTTAAAAGATGTAGATAAAAATCAATTAATCGTAGCTTTAAAAGGAGCACCTCAAGAGCTTAAAGAAAAATTTATGGCAAATATGTCTCAACGTGCAGCTCAAGCATTCGAAGAAGAGATGCAATTTTTAGGTCCGGTAAAAGTAAAAGACGTAGAAGCTGCACAAAGAAGTGTCGTAGAAATCGTTCAAAAACTTGCCGAAGAAGGCAAAGTATCTATCGGAGCGGAGGAAGAGATAATTGAATAGAATAATAAACGGTGAAGTTGTTGAAAAACATATAATTAATCAGTATAGATTTAGGAATTTCGATGATAATGAAATACCCGAAAAAGAAAACAATAATGTTGCAAAAAAGGAACCCGAAATCGCACACGATACGGTTCAAAATGTCCAGCCGACAAATTCGTCTTGTGTCAATAATGAAATAATTGAAAAACTTCTTCAAAAAATAGAAGAACTTGGTAGTAATATAGTAAATATTCAAGCTAAATTCGAGCAACAATTAAACGAATGCAAACAACAAATCGAAATAGAAAAAAATAAAGCATATGAAGAAGGCTATAACAAAGGAAAAAATGAAGCAAATGCTCATTTAACTAAAGAATTGGAAGAAAAATTTTCATTACTTAAAAAATCGATCCAAAAAGTAGATAATATAAATGAACTTTTCGAAGAAAAAATATTATCCATAGAAAAAGAACTGATTTCCGTAGCGCTTGATATTGCTAAAGAAGTAATTCAAAAAGAAGTAAGCGAAAACTCCAAAGAAATAGCATACAATCTCGCAAAAGCGTTAATGGAAGATATTAAAGATGCAACAAAAATACAAATTAAAGCAAACCCAAAAGATGCTAAATATCTAAAAGAAAAAGATTTTAAAAATGTAGAAATTATAGAAGATGAAGCGGTAAAAGAAGGGGGGGTCGTAATTATAAGCGATATCGGAAATATAGATGCGGAAATAATGCAAAGATTTAAAGCTATAAAAGAAGCGGTGTTGGAGGGGAGTGAAGTGAATTGAGAATTGAGAATTGAGAATGGAAAATTGAGAAAGCGGGGTCCCCGAAAAATCTTCAGATTTTTTGGGGTGCAGAGGGAGAATTGGGAATTAATGATGGATTATGAATTATGAATTTTGGAGTAAAATATCTAAACCCTAAATTCTAATTTTGTAACGCCGACTTTAGTCGGTATAATAAAATGAACAATGGACAATGAAGGAAAAAAGAAGTGAAAAATAAAACGGACATTAAGAATTTGAATATAATCGAACTTGAAAAGTTGGCTGAGGATATACGAAAGCGTATTCTCGAAGTGGTTAGTAAAAACGGGGGTCATTTAAGTTCGACTCTTGGAGCGGTGGAGTTGATAATTGGAATGCATTATGTTTTTGATGTTGAAAGTGATCCTTTTATTTTCGACGTATCTCATCAAGCGTATGCGCATAAGCTTTTAACCGATAGATGGGACGAATTCTCAACGCTTAGACAATTTGGAGGAATTAGCGGATATATCAAACCAACTGAAAGTAAATACGATTATTTTAACGCGGGACACTCCTCCACATCCGTTTCCATTGCCGTAGGTGCGGCTAAGGCTATTAGATTAAAAGGTGAAAACAGAGTGCCGGTCGTTTTAATAGGTGATGGAGCTATGAGTGCGGGGATGGTTTATGAAGCGCTTAACGAGCTTGGGTTTAGGAAATATCCGGTAGTTATTATTTTAAATGACAATGAAATGAGTATA
>CAYSKX010000057.1:0-5544 GCA_964431845.1 uncultured Nautiliales bacterium
TCTCAAAATATCAGGCTTTTAGATAAAACAAAACCGGATGAAATATATAATCTTGCTGCTCAAAGTTTTGTAGGAGTTAGTTTCGAGCAGCCCGTTACTACTGCCGAAATAACGGGAATAGGAGCTTTGAATATATTAGAAGCCATAAGAATAGTAAATCCTAAAATAAAATTTTATCAAGCATCAACTTCCGAAATGTTCGGAAAAGTGCAAGAAATTCCTCAAAAAGAAACAACTCCTTTTTATCCGAGAAGTCCTTACGGAGTAGCAAAACTTTATGCGCACTGGATAACCGTTAATTATAGAGAAAGCTATGATATTTTCGGATGTAGCGGAATACTATTTAATCATGAATCGCCTCTTAGAGGAAAAGAGTTCGTTACAAGAAAAATAACCGATGCAGTGGCTAAAATATATCTCGGCAAACAAGATTATATAGAGCTTGGCAATTTGGACGCTAAAAGAGATTGGGGATACGCAAAGGAATATGTTGAAGGTATGTATTTAATGCTTCAAGCAAAAAAACCGGATACTTATGTTTTGGCTACGAATAGAACCGAAACGGTGAGAGATTTTGTTAAAATGGCTTTTAAAGCGGTGGATATGGATATTGAATTTAAGGGTGTCGGCATAAATGAAACGGGCATAGATAAAAAAACCTCTAAAACCGTTGTTCGAATAAATCCTAAATATTTCAGACCCGCAGAAGTTGATTTGTTAATAGGCGATTATTCAAAAGCTAAAAAAGAATTAAATTGGGAGCCTAGGACCTCTTTGGAAGAGTTATGCAAAATGATGGTTGAAGCCGATATAAAAAGAAACGAAAGGGGATATAGTTTTTAATGAAATTATTTATTACGGGAATTGAAGGTTTTAGCGGAATACATTTCTCAAATTATTTTAAAAAGTTCGGATATGATGTATATGGTAGCAGTTTGACGTTTAATAATAAAAAGATATTCAAATGCGACGTTACGAAAAAAGACGAACTCTTTAACGTTATCAATACCTTAAAGCCGGATTATATTATCCATTTAGCGGCAGTTTCGTTTGCAAATGAAGATGATTTTTTGAATTATTATAAAGTAAATACTATAGGAACACAAAATTTGCTTAATTCGATAAATTATAATATTAAAAAAGTTATAATTGCCAGCAGTGCCACCGTATATGGAAATCAAAACAGTGAAGTTTTAGATGAGAGTATGAGCGTTAATCCCAATAATCATTACGGACTTAGTAAATTTGCCGCCGAACAAATAGCTAAAAATTTTTTTGATAAAATGCCCGTTGTTATTACAAGAGCGTTTAATTATACCGGTATAGGGCAAAATGAAAAATTTTTAATTCCGAAAATAGTAGCGCATTATAAAAATAAAGCAAAAACGATTAAACTTGGAAATTTGGATGTAATAAGAGAATTTAACGACGTTTCATTTGTTTGTGAGTGCTATAAAAGATTACTTGAAAAAAACGTAAAAAATGAAATTGTAAATATTGCAAGCGGTAGAGGAATTAGATTGTTAGACGTGGTGCAATATATGAACGAAATTGCCGGATATGAGATAGAAGTGCAAGTTGATAAAAGATTTATTAGAAAAAACGATATTAAAAAACTTATAGGAAGTAATAAAAAACTTTTTTCTCTCATAGGAGAAGTAAAGCAAAAAGATTTTAAACAAACTTTGAAAGAAATGTATGAATATAGTGGTTAATACAATTCCTTTACTTTCTCCTTTAACCGGCATCGGAAGATATACGTATGAAATATCTAAAAGATTAGATAATGCTACTTTTTATTACGGATATTTTAGTAAAAAATTGATTTTAAAAGAGAGCAAACTAAAAAAAATTATTGAAAAAACAGGTTTGAAAAGAGTTGTTAGAAAATTATTAAAATCTCCTAAATTCAGTAAAAAGTTCGATTTATACTGGGAGCCTAATTTTATACCTATCGATATAGAAGCCAAAAAAATAGTAACTACCGTTCATGATTTTTCTTTTTTAAATGAAAATTGGCATAATAAAGAGAGAATAAAATATTTTAAAAACAACTTTTTTAAAAACATCAAAAAAAGCGATTTTATTATAACCGATTCGGAGTATGTAAAAGCCGAAGTTATCGAATATATAGGAATTAAGCCGGATTTGGTAAAAAGTATTTATCTCGGGGTTGATCATGATGTGTTTTATAATAAAAACTTAAAAAGAGAAAATTTTATACTTTTTGTCGGCTCTATAGAGCCTCGCAAAAATTTAATCAATCTTTTAAAAGCATACGACATATTGCCGTTAAATATAAAAGAAAATTTTCCGTTATACTTAGCAGGCTTTAACGGATGGAATAATAAAGAAATTATGAATTTAATCTCTAAAAATCAAAAATTTGTAAAATATTTCGGATATGTAAGTCTTGAAGAATTAGTAAATTTATACAATAAAACTTCACTTTTTGTATATCCTTCATTATATGAAGGCTTCGGAATTCCGCCTTTGGAAGCAATGGCGTGCGGTGCGGCGGTTTTAGTTTCGAATGTGTCTAGTTTACCGGAAATTTACGGTGAGCATGTTTTTTATTGCGATCCTTACGATATAGAAAATATTTCTTACAACTTAGAAAAATTATTAGAAGATGAAAAAACAAAAAACGCCAAGATTCAAAGCGGACTAAATTACGTTAAAAATTTCAACTGGGACAAAAGCGCCGAGGCTCACCGAGAAGTCTTTAGGAATGTATATGGTAGGTAGTTTTAGGTTTGTTTTAGCGTGGTTGGTTATGCTCTCACACATGCCTTATTCTCCTTTTGCACTTAATTTCAATTTAGCGGTAAGTGCCGTTATTCTTTTTTATTTTATTAGCGGATATTTGATGTATAAGAGTTTTTTTAAAGAAGAGATAAAAGATATTTCTTTTATAAAAAAAACACTGTTTTTTTATACGAAAAGAGTATTAAGACTCTTTCCTTTATATTTAATAGTTTTGTTTTTAACTGTTTTGAGTATATATTTTTTGGGAAAATCGGAATTTATCGCACTACTTAATCAGGATTTAAGTATTAAAAAAATTCTGCTTAATTCCTTGCTGATTTTTAATAATTACGTTTTTGCTCCTTTTGAAATACATTCGCTTTTACCTCATCCTCTAATCCCTCCTACATGGTCACTTTCTACGGAATGGCATTTTTATTTGTTAGTGCCGATACTGTTTTTGTTTTTACGAAAAGAGCGAAAAATATTTTATATAATAATGATTGCTTCACTGATATTCGAATTGAATGCTTTTAGCTATGTAGGAGGAGTTTTTAATTCGGATGTTTTCGGATACAGGTATATTTTCGGTGTTTTATGGATTTTTATGTTAGGATTTTATGTTTCAAAAAACGGATTCGATAAATTTATAAAAAGTATATATGTGTTTGTTGTCGTGTATTTTTTGATTTACGGATTTACATTTTCAGCACATCCTTATGTGAGAGAAATATTTTTGGCAATTTTTATAACACCTTTCATACCCGGTTTATTTAAGATTGATTTTAAATACGACAAATTATTAGGAAGTTTTTCATATCCCGTTTTTTTATCTCACTTTTTATCGTTTTATCTAATCGAAAAAGCGGGAATTAAACCCGGGGAGTTATATTTTTTTAGCGTGTTTTGTTTAGTTTTATTCATTTCTTTCGTTTTATCGATAATACAGAAAAAAATTGATAACATCAGGATGAAATTTTAAACAAAATTGCTTTTTCCGACTTTGAAAAACTCCAAAACTACAAGAATCAAAATTTGAAAAGTTATTGTTGATTATGAATGTTATTCATTAAAAATCAAAAATCAAAAAAGGCAATCCAAAATCCATAATCCAAAATTCAAAAAGAAATAAAAATAATACCAAAAAACAAAACAAATCTGACATTTTCACCATTTTATGATACACTATCATACAAAAAGTATGAAAGGAATATGATGATTAGAAAAACAGTAACTATAAATGATGAACTGTTTTATAACCTGGAATTAACAAAATTAACCCATAAATATAACTCTTTTTCTGAATTGGTAAACAACGCTTTACAATTACTGATAGAAAAACAAAAAAAAGATGATTATAAAAAAGCGATGCTTGAAGCTTCAAAAGATAAACTTTATTTAAAAGATATGCAAGAAATTGAAAATGATTTTAAATACAGCGATTTTGAGAATATTAAATGAAACAATATGATATTTATCTGGCAAATTTAAATCCAACAATCGGTAGAGAACAGTTTGGAACACGACCGGTGCTAATAATTTCAAATGATTACGAAAATTTACTTGATATTGTAACTGTTATTCCTATAACTTCGAGAAAAGAAAACAGAAAAATTTATCCTAATGAGGTTTTGTTGCCTGATGAACTTGAAAAACCGTCAATTTTATTATGTCAGCAAATTAGAACAATCTCTAAAATCAGACTAATAAAAAAATTAACTTCTATTGAAAATATAGAAATAAGAAATAAAATTAATGAAGTTTTATGCAGAAAATTTGAATATATGAAGTTGTAATGATTAATAACATTTTTCCTTCCCCCCTAATTCAAAACCCATTTCTTTCGCCAAAAATCGCGCAGTATAACTGATATCGGATTTTTTGATTATTTCTTCGATATTACCTTGCGCTATTACTTTTCCACCACCGCTGCCGCCCTCAGGTCCCATATCGATTATATAATCGGCGTTTTTGATAAAATCGAGGTTATGCTCTATTACGATTACACTATTTCCAAGATCAATTAAGTGTTGTAACACCGAAACAAGTCTGTCGATATCGGCAAAATGTAATCCCGTTGTGGGTTCGTCGAGTATGTATAAAGTATTGCCGGTGTCTTTGCGGCTTAGCTCTTTACTTAGTTTAATTCTTTGCGCTTCTCCGCCGCTTAATGTTACGGCGTTTTGTCCGAGTGTGAGGTATCCTAATCCCACGTCTTTGAGTGTTTTTAGTTTTGTGTTGATTTTGGGTATTTTTTCAAAAAAATCAAACGCTTCATCTACACTCATAGCAAGTATGTCGGCTATGGATTTGTTTTTGTATTTTATTTCAAGGGTTTGGGAGTTGTATCTTTTGCCTTCACATGCTTCGCAAGTTACCAAAACGTCGGGTAAGAAATGCATTTCTATTTTTATTTGACCTTCACCTTTGCACACTTCGCATCTTCCACCTTTGACGTTAAAGCTAAAGCGCCCCGGAGTGTATCCTCTAAGTTGTGCTTCGGGAGTGGAAGCAAAAAGCGCTCTTATATCGTCAAAAACTCCCGTATAAGTTGCAGGATTTGAGCGTGGAGTTCTGCCTATTGGACTTTGATCAAGATAGATTACTTTATCAAGCTGTTTAAGCCCCGTTATTTCTACGCCTTTAACTTTGTGGATTTTGTGTGCGTGATTTAAAATTTCGCGAGCACTCGGAAGGAGTGTTTGTAAAATAAGGCTACTTTTGCCGCTACCGCTTACACCCGTTACACATACGAGATTTCTTAGAGGTATTTTAACGTCTAGGTTTTTTATATTG
>CAYSKX010000058.1:0-5495 GCA_964431845.1 uncultured Nautiliales bacterium
TTCTTACAATTTTCACACTTTCACCACTTTTACCAAAACTTACAAATAGTGAAAATGGTGAAAATGGTGAAAATGTCAGATTTGTTTTGTTTTGGGGATTGGTATTAGCATTCTACAGCCCTGTTGAGGAGCAGTAATTTAACACTTTTTTAATCCTTTTTTTTGTATAATTCCTAAAAAAAGAGGAGGTTTTATGAGATTTAGTTCAAAAGATTTCAAGGGAAGTCCGAAAAACATAGACTTAATGCAAAATACCGTCCGTTATACACAAACGCATGAAATAACGGATATTAACACTTTCGTTAAAAGAACATACCAATTATTGGCGGGCTCTTTAATTGCCGGTTCGGTAGGCGCTTATGTAGGTATGGGATTTGTTGGAAATATGATTGATTATGCAACTGGTTCTCTTACATTTACATATTGGGGTGCTGTTATTTTAGAATTTATTTTGCTTTTCGGTATATATGCGGCTAAAAATAAAACTCCTCTTAATTTAGTATTGCTTTTTGCTTTTACTTTTATGACGGGATTTACGCTTTCTCCAACGTTAGCAATGTTTATTGCTAAAAATATGGGTTATGTTATCGGCGAAGCGTTCGGACTTACCGCCGTAGCATTTGCGACTTTGACGATATTTGCTATGAATACGAAAAGAAACTTCACAACAATGGGCAAAGTATTGTTTATTACTTTAATTATTTTGTTCGTTGCAAGTATTGCTAATATCTTTTTGCATCTTCCGATGCTTCAGTTGGCAATTGCAAGTGTCGGGGCTATACTTTTTAGCTTTTTTATTTTGTATGACACTCAAAATATCATAAGAGGTAATGTAAGCAGTGAAATAGAAGCCGCCGTCGCTCTTTATCTTGACTTTTTAAATCTATTTATTTCACTTCTTCAGATATTGGGATTTTTAAACAGTGAAGAGTAATTCTCTTCTTTTTCGCACCGCCGATGCAAATATTAATCGATTCAAAGAGGGAATAAGAGTTGTAGAGGATATTTTAAGATACGAATTCAACTCTCCCCTTGCAAAAAATCTAAAAAACTTAAGACATATCGAAATTCCCGAATACGAACGTTTTATTAACTGTAGAAATTCCGATAACGATATTTTAAAGCCTTCTACTAAACAAGAGCAAAAAAGAGATTCGATAAAAGATATAATTATTGCAAATTTAAAAAGATCTCAAGAAAGTGCAAGAGTTTTGGAAGAAATTTTTAAAATTTATGATATAATAACGTCTGAAAAATTTAAATCTGCAAGATATACTCTTTATTCCTTAGAAAAAGAGATAATTAACCTACTTGAGGGGATATAGCTCAGTTGGTAGAGCACGGTGCTGGCAGCGCCGGGGTCACGGGTTCGAGTCCCGTTATCTCCACCATTACTACAAAGCTTCAAATCGTTATAAGGATATAAATGTTTAATACACCTATATTTCAATTAAAAAATATTTCTATAAAACTTGAATATAAAAATCCAGCAGGAAGTATAAAAGACAGACCCGCACTATTTATGATTCAAGAGGCTATTAGAAAAGGTTATAAAGAAATAGTGGAGGTTACAAGTGGAAATACGGGTATTGCTTTAGCTTTTTACGCTAACAAATTCAAAATAAAAGCTACTATTTTTATGCCCGAGGGGTTTTCGGTTGAGAGACAAAAACTTTTAAAACTTTACGGAGCTAATTTAATTCTTACAAAAGGTAACATTGCGAATTCTTTAAATGAGGCGTTAAGTTATGTAAAGGAAAATAACGCTTTTTATACCGATCAATTTTCAAATCCTATAAACTCTAAATCACAAGAAATAACGGCATATGAAATATTAAATCAAGTAAAAAAAATAGATTATTTTGTAGCAGGAGTGGGAAGTGGTGGGACTATTAGCGGAGTAGCAAACATACTTAAGCCTCTCGGAGTTAAAATAATTGCTGTTGAAAGTAAAAATTCTCCTGTTATTTATAATAAACTAAAAAATAAAAATTTACCTCTTAAGCCTCATAAAATACAAGGAATAGGAGCAGGATTTATTACTGATATAACGAATTTGGATTTAATAGATGATGTTGTGTTAATTGAGGACGACGAAGCTGTTGAATTTACTAAAAAGTTACCTAAAATAGGAATTACGGGAGGTATTTCGACAGCGGCAAATATATTAGCCGCGCAAACGTTAAAAGGGAATATAGTTACAATAGCACCTGATGGTATTGAAAGATATATTAGTGTATTGTAAATTAAATTTTTTGGAAAAATAATATTTTTAAGGGTGCTATTTATTGCAAAATTCTTTAATATTATTATAAATCCCATCCATTAGTTTATTTCTCGCTTCAATACTGCTCCAAGCTACATGAGGACTTAAAAGAATTTTATCTTTAAATTCAAGCAAAGGATTTTCGGCGGATAAAGGCTCTTTTTCAAATACATCAAGTCCTACGAAGATATTTTTTTGTTTTAATATTTTCGATAAATCGTTTTCGTTTATTATTCCACCGCGTCCGAGATTAACTAAAACGGTGTTTTCTTTAATTAAAGATAGTTTTTCGAAGTTTAATAAATTTTTAGTTTTTTCGTTTAAAGGAGCGTGGATTGAAATTATATCACTTGTAGATAACAATTCGTCAATATCCACTTTTTTGAACTCTTTGTTATAATTTTTCCCGCTTGTGGAATAATATACGACTTGCGCACCGAAACATTCGGCAATTTTCGCAACGCCTCTTCCTATTTCTCCAAGTCCCACAATTCCCCATCGTTTTCCCGTAATTTCATGCCAGTTTTTGATATGGGTAAAAATTTCGCTTTTATGATATTTCTCTTTTGTATATTTATCGAAATAACAGATTTTATTTAGTAATCCCAAAACTAAAGCGAAAGTGTGTTGGATGACCGATTGTGTGGAATATCCTGCTATGTTTTTGACAATTATACCTTTTTTACGGGCATATTCCGTATCGACATTATTCATGCCCGTAGCCGCAATTTGTATGAATTTAATATTTGAATTATCTATTATTTCTTTATCGATGACTACTTTGTTCGTTACTACGATATCGGCGTTTTTTACTCTGCTTAACGTTTCGCTTTTTTTTGTGGTTTGATAAATAACAACATTCGCAAGATTATTAAATCTCTCAAAATCCACATCCCCAAGTGTTAAAGCATCAAGAAAAACTATTTTCATATCGTTCCTTTTTAGGAATTAGGTTTTAGGAATTAGGTTTTAGGTTTTAGGATTTAGGTTTGAGATATTTTAATTCAAAATTAAAAAATTTCCTCAATCCTAAATCCTTAATCCTAAATCCTCATTTCTAAATCCTCAATTCTCTAAATATTTCGTATCGTAATTGTTGTTTAAAAAGTCTTCGTTTTCAAGCATTTTAAGATGAAACGGAATTGAAGTTTTAATACCGCTTATGTGAAATTCTTTTAATGCTTCTTTCATTACGTTAATAGCTTCGTTTCTTGTTTGTCCGTAAGTAATAACTTTTGCGATTAAACTGTCGTAATATTGAGGAATTACATATCCTGCGTATATGTGAGTATCAATGCGAACATTTTTGCCTCCAGGGATATATAATTTTTGGATTTTTCCGGGGTTTGGGATGAATTTTTCCGGATCTTCCGCTAAGATTCTACACTCAATCGCATGACCTTTTATTTTGATTTCGTCTTGAGGAGGAATTTTTTCACCTTCTTCCACTCTTAACATCCATTCTACCAAATCGATTCCGGTTACCATTTCCGTTACGGGATGTTCTACTTGAAGTCTCGTATTCATTTCCATAAAATAAAAATTAAGATCCTTATCAACCAAAAATTCAATAGTTCCCGCACTGTAATAACCAATAGCTTTTGCCGCTTTAACGGCGGTTTCGTGAAGTCTTTTTCTTGTGTTTTCATCTAAGATTGCAGCGGGAGATTCTTCTATAAGTTTTTGGTGGCGTCTTTGAAGCGAACAATCTCTCTCTCCTAGATGAATAACATTTCCATGTTTGTCGCCGAGAATTTGAACTTCCACATGGCGCGGTTTTTCAATATATTTTTCCATATAAACGCGAGGATCGCCGAATGCGCTTTCAGCTTCAGCACTTGCGGCTAAGTAAGCATTTTCGATATAGCTTTCATCCTCTACTACTCTCATACCTCTTCCGCCACCGCCGCTTGCTGCTTTTAAAATTACGGGATAGCCTATTTGTTTTGCTATTTTTTTTGCTTCTTTAACGGTTTCAATAGCTCCGTCACTCCCCGGGATTACCGGAACTCCAGCTTTTTTCATAACTTCTTTTGCTTTTGATTTATCAGACATCATTTCCATAACTTCCAAAGAAGGTCCGATAAAAGATATTTTATGTGCTTTGCAAACTTCTACGAATGTTTGATTTTCGCTTAAAAATCCGTATCCCGGGAAAATGGCATCGCATTCTGTTATTTCGGCGGCCGTAATAATAGCCGGGATATTCAGATAACTTTCATGGCTTTTATTAGGACCTACACATACCGCTCCGTCGGCAAATTTTAGATAAATAGCATCTTGGTCGGCTTTGGAATATACGCAAATAGCTTCTTTGTTTAATTTGTGAATAGCTCTAACGGCTCTTAGTGCTATTTCTCCTCTGTTTGCTATTAAAATCCTTTTCATTTATATCCTTTTTACCATAAAAAGCGGTGTATCAAATTCAACAGGCTCTCCGTCTTCGACTAAAACTTCTAAGATTTCACACTCAAACTCAGCTTCTAATTCGTTCATTATTTTCATAGCTTCGATTATACAAAGCGTTTGTCCTTTTTTGACTTTATCTCCTATTTTGACATACGGAGGAGAATCGGGACTTGGCGCTTGATAAAACGTTCCGACCATCGGTGAAGCGATAATTTCTCCTTCTTCACATTGATTTGTGTTTTGCGTTGTTTTATTTATCGTAACGGTAGGTGTGGCAGGTGTGTTTATGATAGGTTCGGGCGAAACGTTTTGCACGGCGGTTGCGGATTTGTCCAAATAGATTCTAAACTCTTCGTTTTCATATTCTAAAATATTAGCGCTTGAATTATCAAATACTTCAATAAGTTCTTTAATCTCTTTTAAATCCATTTATACTCCTTATTTTTACGGGTTGATTTTCTTTATTTTAAAATAATAGCATAAATTTGATACAATTTTAAATAAACTGTTTTGCTTTTTGCAACTTGTGAAAATAGTGAAAATATGAAATTGTAATATTTTTAAAAAATAAAGATTCTTAATAAACATTTTCACCATTTTCACCACTTAAAAACAAAGGACAAAAATGGGTGTAAAATCCGATATTTGGATTAGAAAGATGGCTAAAAATTTTGATATGATAACACCGTTTGAAGAGAAACAAATCAGAAGCGGTATTATTAGTTACGGGGTGAGTTCATACGGATACGATATTAGAGTTAGTGACGAATTTATGGTTTTTACGAATACAAACTCAACTGTTGTAGATCCTAAAAATTTC
>CAYSKX010000059.1:0-5471 GCA_964431845.1 uncultured Nautiliales bacterium
TTATACCATTACCAAAAAAAACTTCTTACAATTTTCACACTTTCACCACTTTCACTAAAACTTACAAATAGTGAAAATGGTGAAAATGTCAGATTTGTTTTGTTTTTTGGTATAAAATTGTAGATATTCTTAAAATAAAACTTCCTAAAAACACTCAAACTAATGAAGAATTTTTTAATTTCTTAAAATTGTAGAGACAATTTCCGCAACTTTTTTTATTGCTTTTCTTAACTTTAGGGCTTTTTAATTTGTAGAGTTTCAAAGTCGGGAGATTATTAAGAATTTTTGTGAATTATCTTTTCTATTTTAACGTCGCTACCGAATATTCCTCTAACTTTATTGATAACTTCTTCAGATTTATCGGTAAGGATGGATTGCGAGGGTGTTTTATTTTTTAATACCGATTGTTTAGATTCGTTTTTTTTTTCACATCTAATAGGTTCTATTTTTGTTCCTATTCCAAATATTTCGTTAATAAGAGGTCTTATAACGGGAGAAAAAAATCTTTTAAACTGCTCTTTGCATTCACTATCCGGACAACTTTCCCAAGTTAAAACACCGTTATTAAACGAAATAAATTTAACGCTTGTTTCAAAACATACGCCGAGGTCTATATCTTTTTCTTTGATTTTATTGATCAATTCTTTAAACATATCTTCGGACGATTTTAGTGCGGTATTATCTTTTGGCTGATATGAATCAAAATTAATTTTATTTTCGAAATTTTTAATCAAATCATCTATTTTATGCGGTTTAAGAGCTTCTATCATTCTAAAAAACATAAGAGTCAAAACAAATTCGTTGTCGGTATTATATTTGATAAGTTCTTTTACGTCCGCTATTATATTAAAAAAACGTCCGAGCGTAATTAAAGGTAAAGTTCCGTTAAAAAGAGTGTCTTTTAAGTATATTATTATTTCGTCGATTATCGATTCGATATCGTATTCTTTTATTTCGTCTATTATTTGTTTAATTCTTTTTTTATCCGAATTTTTGACGGCATTGAAAATTTCATTTATTATTTCGGGATTCATTACTCCAAGCATTTCTACAACGCTGTCTATGTTAATTTCACCTTTAGAAAAAGCAATAGCCTGATCAAGCAACGTGAGCGAATCTCTTACCGAACCTTTTGCCGATTTTATTATCAGTCTCAGTGCTTCTTCGTCAAATTTAACATTTTCAATTGATAAAATTTTGATTAAATAATTTTCAATTACTCTATTTTGTATTTTATTAAATCTAAAATGCTGAACTCTACTTAAAATTGTAGCCGGAAGCTTAAGAGGGTCGGTCGTTGCCATTATGAATTTTACATATCCCGGAGGTTCTTCAAGAGTTTTTAATAAAGCGTTAAACGCTTCATTAGTAAGCATATGAACTTCATCTATTATAAAAATCTTGAATTTACCGACACTTGGTTTATATTTGGTATGTTCTATAAGCTCTCTTATATCTTCTATTTTACGGTTGCTTGCGGCGTCCATTTCTATAATGTCCATATGCCTGTTTTCGTTTGCCATAATACAGTTTTCGCACTCTTCGCAAGGATTCGACGTAGGTCCTTTTTCGCATTCGAGAGCTTTTGCGAAAATCCTTGCCGTTGTTGTCTTACCTGCACCTCTTAATCCCGAAAAAAGATACGCATGAGCAATTCTGTTTTTATCAAGAGAATTTACTAATGTTTTTACTATCGCTTCTTGTCCTATAATTTCTTCAAAACGCTTAGGTCTGTATTTTAACGCTAAAACCACATTAATCCTTGTTTTTGTATTTTATGTGTTGATAAAACTTTAATCTTTAACTTCTCTTATAAATTTTATTATTTTATTTTTGTCTTTTTTACCGGGAATACTTTCAACGCCGCTACTTACATCCACTCCGTAAAATCCTAATTTTTTCGTTTCGCATACGTTTTCGGGGGTGAGTCCTCCGGCTAAGATTATTTTGGAATTATTCCTCGTTTCAAACCATTCAAGTGCCACTCTTTTACCACTTCCTCCAAACTCTGGGACATAAGCATCCACTATTTTATATTCGTTTTCGAATTTATCGATATCGCTTTGTTTTTTTGCTCTTATGACTTTAACAAACGGATATTCAATATCCATAAAAAACTTTTTGTCCGCCTCAAAATGAATTTGCGCTAAATCGGCTTTTACATATTTCATAACTTCATTTACATATTCGGCATCCGTATTTACAAATAAAACCGTTTTCGTTATAAAAGGAGGAAGCTTTTTAATAATATTTTTTATTTCTTCAGGCTTTATGAAACGTGGTGATTTAGGATACGTAACAAACCCCAAAGCATCAGCACCCGCTTCACATGCCGTTTTGGCGTCTTCATAATTGGTAATACCGCAAATTTTTACTTTCAATCTATCTCCTTAATTAGGTTGCTTCGCAACGCTGAAAGCTTAAAGCCTAAAGCTAACAAGGTTCAATTATTTATATTTTTTTCCTTTCATTTTTCACTTTTCACTGTTCACTTCTTTCCACCCTTTTTCACCCTTTTTCACCTCTTTTCACTTTTTTTCACCTTTTCTCATCATTAAACTTCTCTTTAACATCGTCTATCTTAATCCACCAATCTTTATTTAACGCGTTTTTAAATTTTCTATTTACAAAATATCCGGTAACTCTTAATTTATTCCCTTTTTTTATGTAAGAGGTAAATGTAGTGTGCTCGCACCACGTATCAATAATTTTATTGTTTGAATTATATATATGTGTTTTATTTTTAGTTATAAATACGGTGGGTTTGAAAAATTTCGTTAAACTATTTTTGTTGTTTTTCGGTTTTTTAACATCCGCTTTTACAACACTAATGTTTGCATCCGCTTTAATAAGTTTTTTAGACTTAATTTTCACAATAGTGAAATTTATATCATGCATTTTGTTTTGTAAATTTTTACACTCTTCTTCGAGTTTTGAAATTTTTAATAAAAGTTCTTGTTTAAATTCGTCGTTTTCTTTGATGGGTGTGTTTTTATTAAGATTTTTTTGCAAATCTTTGATTTTTTCTTTTAACACATTAATTTCAAATTGAAATTCATTTTTATATACGACATTTTCTTTTAGAGAATTAATTTGCGTTTTTAATTCTTTTATTTCTTCTTTCGTTGTTTTACAACCCGCTAAAAACAACATAATAAATATTAATAAAAACTTTTTCATTTGCAAATCCTTAATTAAAATCAATCTTCTATTCTTAATTTGTTTATCGCCTTTTCATAATCGTCACTGCCGAACACAAAACTACCCGCAACCAATATATCCGCACCGGCTTTTGCTAAATCATAAGCGTTTTTGTCATTTACGCCACCGTCTATTTCGATTAAAAGAGAAGGGTTTTTCTTTTCGGCAAGTTCTCTTAACTTTTTAATTTTATCAAAAACGCAAGGCAAAAATTTTTGCCCTCCAAATCCCGGATTTACGCTCATCAAAAGCACCATATCCACATCCGCTACGATATATTCGAGTAAATTCACGGGTGTTGCGGGATTAAGCACGACTGCGGGGCGGATATTTTCTTGTCTGATTTTGTTTATTATTCTGTTGATATGTTTTTCTTCTTCTATATGAAAACTTATAAATTCGGGTTTGATATGTTTATACAAATCTACAAAAAACGCAACGTTTTCCACCATCAAATGAATATCAAGAGGCTTATTCGCTATTTTCGCAACCGCTTCTACAATCATAGGACCCATTGTCATATTAGGAACAAAATGCCCATCCATTACATCCACATGAATCAAATCCGCTCCCGCATCACATATTGCTTTTACATCTTCTGCCAAATTTCCAAAATTTGCACTTAAAATACTCGGAGCTATTTTCATGTTTTTCCTTTTAACAATATCTTTTTAATAAACATCCGTAATTTTCTATTCTCCTATCTCTAAAAAACGGCCATATTTTTCTGATTTCTTTGGCTCTGTTTAAATCTATATCCGCTTCGATAATCTCTTCTTCGCCGCCCGCTTGGACTATTGTTTCGCCTTGAGGTCCGTATATAAAACTTCTTCCCCAAAATTCTATACCTCCTAAGACGTTGCTTTTATCCTCTTCGCATCCGACTCTGTTTACCGTCGCTACATATACTCCGTTTGCTATTGCGTGAGATTTTTGGATATTAAGCCATGCGTTTAGCATTTTTTCTTTTTCTTCGGGGGTGTTTTCTTTTTCACATAATTCGTCAATTCTATCTGTCGGACACATAAGCCATCCTATAGCCGTTGGATATATAAGTATTTCGGCTCCTTTAAGCGCCATAATTCTGGCAATTTCCGGATACCACTGATCCCAACATACAAGCACTCCGAGTTTTCCGATGCTTGTTTGAATAGGCTCTATTTTCTCTCCCGGAGTAAAATAAAATTTTTCATAAAAGCCCGGATCGTCGGGAATATGGTTTTTTCTGTATTTTCCGGCTATTTTGCCTTTGTCAAAAACTACAGCCGTATTATAATAAATACCGTCCATTACTTTTTCGAATAAACTCGTAACCAATACTATATTTTTCTTTTCGCTAATTTTCCTCCAAAACTCCACATCCTCTTCGAAACTTTCCGCATAATCGAAATATACGGTATCTTCGCATTTGCAAAAATATTCGTTTTGATGAAGCTCTCCTAAAATTATAAGTTCGCCTTTTGATTTTTCTATCATCGAAACGGTTTGAGCAACGGTTTCTTTTTTCGAACCTTTATATTCCTGCTGAATAAGAGATATTTTCATAGCTCGAAATCTTTAATAACTTCATTTAATTCCGTAATATTTCTTGCCATCGAATCAAATTTATCAATAATCTCTTTTAACATATCGATAAGTCCTTTTAATTCATCTTGAATAAGAGAAATATTCGAATCCATATTATAAACGTTTGATTTTATAGATTGTATAATAGTGGTAATTTCATTTGCACTTTTTTGAGATTTTTCCGCTAATTTTTTAACATTATCCGCAACTACGGCAAATCCTCTGCCATGTTCACCCGCTCTTGCCGCTTCGATAGCCGCATTTAAAGCTAAAAGGTTTGTTTGATCGGCTATGTCTTTTATCGTTTCTGTCATTTCTTCTATATCACCCATAGATTTACTAAGTTCGCTTGAGTACTCATTAACTTCATTTTGAGAATTTAATAATTTCACTTCGTTAAATTCGAGTAATTGATGCAATTTGATGGACGCTTCGTCATACACGCTTTTTACCAATTCGGACAATTCTTTTAGCTTTGTTACCAAATTTATTAGTGTATGTTGTATTTTTTTGATAGGTTCTTCTATTATTTTGAAACTATTTTCTTCAGGAATTTCAAAAGGAGTGTTTAATTTATGATTAGTAATATTTTCCAATACTTTGATTAAATCTTTCGCTTCTTTTTTAAAAAATTCTTTTCTGATACTAGCTTCTCTTTTTCTCTCCTCAATCAGATTTCTTAAACTTACATACGTTTTAAATAC
>CAYSKX010000060.1:0-1237 GCA_964431845.1 uncultured Nautiliales bacterium
GCTTCTTTTAACATTTTTACAATTCTTCTGCTTGTAGTGCCTCTTACTATGCTATCGTCTATTACGACAAGTTTTTTGCCTTCTATTTTGTGTTTAATGGGACTTAGTTTCATTTTTACTTTCAAATCCCTAATTTCTTGAGTAGGTTCGATAAAAGTTCTTCCTACATAATGATTTCTCATAATCGCCATTTCAAAAGGAATGCCACTTTGTTGGGCATATCCGAGTGCGGCGGCCACTCCGCTATCGGGAACCGGAACAACCATATCCGCATCAACCGGAAGTTCTTTTGCAAGTTCTCTTCCCATCTGTTTTCTTGTGCTGTATACGTTTTTGCCAAATACGTTACTATCGGGTCTTGCAAAATATATATATTCAAAAATACATTGTTTCGGAGTCGAATCAAAAATCATTTCGCTCTTGATTTCATTATCTTCAAAAACAATCATCTCTCCAGGTTTAATATCTCTTATATATTCCGCCCCTACAAGCTCAAATGCACATGTTTCGCTTGCCACTATATATCCGCCGCTTTTTAGCTTACCTAGAGACAAAGGCCTAAATCCGAAAGGGTCCCTTATAACGAACATTTTTTTTCTGCTAAGTATCACGAGAGAAAATGCGCCTTTGATTTTTTTAACGGCATCGACGATTCTGTCTTTTAATCTTTTTTTCTCGTAATTTTTAGCTATCAAATGAATAAGATTTTCCGTATCCATGTTTGTTTGGAAAATAGCACCTATTTTAATAAGTTCGTTTCTTATTTCTTTTGCATTAACCAAGTTTCCGTTATGAACGATTGAAATCTCTCCAAGTCCGTATCTTGCAAAAACAGGTTGCGCATCAAGAATGGAATCATCTCCCGCCGTCGAATATCTCGTATGACCTATTGCCATATCTCCTTTTAAAATCTTAAAATGCTCTTCTTTAAAAATTTGAGTAACTAAGCCCCTATCTTTTACCGTTTTTATATGCTCTTTGTCGCTACTGCTTATACCTGCGGCTTCCTGACCTCTGTGTTGCATAGCAAAAAGCGCATAATAAACCAATTTACTTGCGTTTTCATTTCCGTAAATACCAACTACCGAACACATTTACCTTTCCTTTAAAATTTTCATTACTTCTTCTACGGATAAATTCAATTTATCTGATATTTCGTCTATATTGAGTCCAAGCTCGTAAAACGCCAAAACCTTACCTTTTATAATTCCTTTTTGCTCTCCTTGTTGAAGTCCTT
>CAYSKX010000060.1:1337-5445 GCA_964431845.1 uncultured Nautiliales bacterium
AACGCCAAAACCTTACCTTTTATAATTCCTTTTTGCTCTCCTTGTTGAAGTCCTTGTTGAAGTCCTTGTTGAAGTCCTTGCTGAAGTCCTTGCTGAAGTCCTTTTTGTGCCCATTCTTTTTCCCATTTTTCATAAATAGTCACTTTATCTCCTTTCGGGATGATTTTTTCAATTATTATTTCTTCATCTTCGTTTTTAAATTTTGCTATATAATCTATAATTAATGCATATTTACGTTTATCTATTTTTTTATAAAACAATGATACGGGTTTTAATTGCTCAATGTTATCAAAAATATGCTTCATTGTATAAATACTACTGCATAAAAACAAATTATTATGACAATTTAAAAGTTTTTCGTCTTCAATTTTATTAGTATTGAATACGATTATATTAAAATCAAGATTAAACGGAGTTTGAGTTTTGAAATAATCTTTAAAATTATTCGGTATATCGTATTTTTTGTTACCGTGATAAAACAAAACGGGAATTATGGGAGTTAATTTTTTATTTTTTTTAATCTCCTCTTCCCATACGCTTAAAGCATAGTTTATTATTTGAATAAAAGCCATATTATCGGGATACGACTTATGCTCAAATACAATATAAACTTCCGCTTTATCGTTATTAAATCGACACTCAAAAGCCAAATCCAAAAAAAATTTTTTATATTTAACCTTTTTTTCGGTAGGCTTTTGAGAAATTACTTTAACGTTTAATGAAGCAAAATCTTTTAAAAAATCTTCAACAACTTTTTTATCGGAAAAAACAAGTTTAAAAAAACTATCATGAGGACTATGTTTTTCAACCATTATATACCTAGTGCATCATTTATAGAATAAAGTCCCGGTGTTTGATTAACAAGCCATTTTGAAACTTTTATAGCACCTCTTGCAAACGTTTCTCTGCTTGTAGCGGTATGATTAAGTTCAAGAAATTCGCCCTCATTATAAAATCCTACCGTATGGCGACCTACGACATCTCCTCCCCTTAGGGCAAATACACCTATTTCATCTTTGCTTCTTGCACCAACAAAACCGCTTCTTCCCGTTACCATTACGTCTTTTAAATCAAGTCCCCTAGCCTTTGCACAGCTTTCCGCAAGAGTAAGTGCCGTCCCACTTGGGGCGTCAACTTTAAAATGATGATGTTGTTCGAGAATTTCTATATCGAAATCTTTTAGTTTTTCACTAACCATTGCTACTAATTTATTTAATATCGCAACACCTAAACTCATATTCGTAGCATATAAAACCCCGCAAAGTTTAGAAACCTCAAGCATTAGATTTTTTTGATGATTATTAAGTCCCGTCGTGGCAATCACCAAAGGTTTCGGATTCTCAAGCGCAGCTTCGAGTAAATTTTGCGTAGCCGCAGGAGCTGAAAAATCAATAACTACATCACAGTTTTCAAGTAATACTTTAGCGTCGTTTGTAATAACGGTTTCTTTTTCAAATTCAATCGTTTGAGCTCCGTTAAACATAGCCGCACCGATATTATCATCTGAATCTTTAATAATATTTACCAAAAGCTGACCTACTCTTCCCGTTGCACCGACAATTCCGTATTTCATTTCAATCCTTTAATTTTTTACGTATTTTACCACATTCTAAATAAAGCGAGCGATAGCAAATTTTAACGGAAAAATTCATCATACATAAATAGTTTGCACTCCTTGTTATTTATACCATTACCAAAAAAACTTCTTACAATTTTCACACTTTCACCACTTTCACCAAAACTTACAAATAGTGAAAATGATGAAAATGATGAAAATATCAGATTTGTTTTGTTTTTTGGTATTATTATAATTTTTGTGCTACAAATTCGGCTAATTCCAAAACTCTTCTTGCGTATCCGAATTCGTTGTCATACCATGCTAGAATTTTGGCTTTGTTGCTATCAACTACCATAGTTGAAATTCCATCTATTATACAAGAATGAGGATTTCCTAAGATATCGCTTGATACCACTTCATCGTAAGTGATTTCAAGAATTCCTTTTAATTGAGTGTTTGCATAATCTTCAAAAGCTTTGTTTATTTCTTCGGCGGTTGTTTGTGTTTTTAGAACTACCGAAATATCCGTTACCGCTCCGTCCGGCGTAGGAACTCTAAGAGCCATTGCGTTCATTTTGCCTTTAAGTGACGGTATTACTTTGGTAGTGGCTTTTGCGGCACCCGTAGTTGTAGGAATGATATTTACCGCAGCCGCACGTCCTCGTCTATGTTTTCCGGGTTTTTTTCTATCGATTGTAACTTGGCTTGAGGTATATGAATGGACTGTGGTAATAAGTGCGCTTTCAACTCCGAATACTTCTTCAAGCACTTTCATAGCGGGAGCTAACGAGTTTGTAGTACATGAAGCGTTTGAAATTACATGGTGATTTAAAGGGTCGTATTCGTCTTGATTTACTCCGAGAACTATTGTTTTATCCACACCTTTGCCAGGAGCCGTAATAATTACTTTTTTAGCTCCCGCTTTTATATGTTTTGCAGCGTCGTCTTTTTTGACGAATTTCCCTGTAGCTTCAAGGACTATATCTATATTCATACTTTGCCAAGGAAGTTTTTCAGGATCTCTCTCACTTACAATCGCTATTTCTTTTTGGTCAATTATTAAAGAATTATCGGTATATTCTATGTTTGAAGGGAATCTTCCATGAACTGAGTCGAATTTAAGCATATAAGCTAAATCCTCCGGAGTTCCACTTCCTCCGTTTGCTACTACTATTTCCAAATTTTCAGGTTTTGTCGTTACATAATGCCATAAAACCATTTTACCGATTCTACCAAGACCGTTTATCGCTACTTTTTTAGACATAATGATCCTTTTTTTACGTAATTATAACAAATAATAGTTTTGAGATAGAATCGATAGAAACAATAGAATTAATAGAAATTAAAATTCAAAATTAAGATATAACAAATCAAAAAATAAACCATTGAATATTTGTGAAACGTTATGTATGCTTTGAAAGTGTTTAAAAATCGCAACGCTATTATATTCGCTAACGACGAAATAACTAATCCGTTGCCCGCTATATTTGCACCGTAGGCGATTGTTTTGTAATCACAACTGAAATTGCTTATGAATATTGTTGCGGGGACGTTGGAAATAATTTGAGAGAGAAAAACGGTTATGTTAAAAATATCCGAAGAATCGAAACTTTTAAAATTCATTATGTTTTTGATAATTTCAAGTTTGCTTAACATTCCGAAATCCAAAAACATAAAAATGAATGTTAAAATTAAAAAATAATCGAATTGTTTTAGGACATTTTTGTTTGTGAAAAAATAAAAACCCGCTATTAAAATAAGAGCGTATTTCGTAAGAGAAAATTCCAAAGAAACGACAAATATCAAAAATAAAAAAACGGAATTATAAAAAAGAGTTTTGTCGGGTGAAACGGAAAGGTTTATATCTTTAGAAAGTTTTTTATCGGGAAAAGAAAAAAATACGAAAATATATAAAACTATAATCATTAACAAAAAAACGGGACTCATCATTGTGATAAAATCGATAACGGATATATTCATACGCCCGAATATGAAAATGTTTTGAGGATTACCAAAAGGCGTAAACGCACTACCGACATTTACCGCTATCGCTTCGAAAATAACGAGCTTAGTCAAATCGTTTTTGATTTGCGAAGAAAACGCCATAGTTAAAGGCACTATAATAAAAAGCGCTATATCGTTGGTTAAAAACATCGACAAGACAACGCTAAGCGTTACTAATATAAAGCTCAAGTTTTTTTCGGTATGAAAAAACGAAATCGTTTTAACGGAAATATAATCGAACATACCGGAAATTTTGAATGCGGAAGTTATTAGTAAAAGTGCACTTAACGCCGTAAGCGCCCTGTAATCCATAAATGAATTAAGCTCACTCAAAGATGGTTTTATTTTGATGAATAAAACAAAAAAGAGTGCGAAAAATATGAAAAAAAGCCACTCTTTTTTTATTATACCAATAACCCAAAACAAATCTGACATTTTCACTTTTTTCACCATTTTCACTATTTGTAAGTTTTGGTGAAAGTGGTGAAATTGTGAAAGCGTGAAATTGTAAGAGATTTTCTTGTTAGTGGTATTAATTTCATTTGC
>CAYSKX010000061.1:0-5434 GCA_964431845.1 uncultured Nautiliales bacterium
AGTATTTCACTTAATACGGATGAAATTTATGAAATGTGGAGAGTTGATGAGAACCTCAAAAAGAAAAACGAATTTATCGGAAACGTTTATGAAAAATGGGGAATAAAAGCTCTTGAGGGTGATGACGAAGCAAAAGTTTATATGATTGTAGCAAATCAATGTCTTGAGGGAGTCTATTTTTATAACGGCTTTGCGGCGTTTTATGTTTTGGCACGTTCGGGGAAAATGCTTGGAAGCGCTCAGATGATTAGATTTATTCAAAGGGATGAAGTTACGCACACGCTTCTTTTTGCTAATATATTTAAAGAAATCAAAAAAGAATTTCCTCAAATATTCACTCCAGAAGTCATTAGAAATATAAAAGAAATGCTTTATGCCGCATACGAACTTGAAAGAGATTGGGGATGGTATATAACCAATGACGAAATTCTCGGTATGAGTAAAGAGTTAATCGACAGATTTACCAAATATCTCGCAAATAAGCGCGCCCAAGCTATGGGACTTGATTTGTTATTTCCGGAAGCGGGACTTAATAATCCGATTAGCTGGTTTGACGGATTTAGTAGTTTTAACGAACAAAAAACAAACTTTTTCGAAGGAAATGTAGTTAATTATTCTAAGGGAAGTTTAAATCTTGATGATTTTTGATTAAGAAGTGGGAAAGAATTGAGAATTGAGAATGGAGAATGGAGAATTATAATTCATAATTCATAATTCAAAATCATCTCTCTTTCACTTTTTTAACATGAAAGGATAAAAATGCAAATAATTAATTTTAGCGAAATAGAAAGTAAGGAAATATACGCTCTAATGGCGGGAAATATTATTCCAAGACCGGTAGCATGGATAGTTACTGAGAACAACTCTTATACAAACGTTGCGCCTTTTAGTTATTTTACGGGAATTTCGAGCCGACCTCCTCTTCTTATGGTTAGTATAGGAAGAAAAAAACCGACGATTGACGAGCCTAAGGATACGTTTAAAAACATCAAAGAAACAAAAAAAGCGACCGTATGCTTAGTGCCTGTCGAGTTATGGGAAAAAATGGACAAAACATCCGAAGTGTTGCCGTTTGGAGAGTGTGAAGCTAAAAAACACGGAATTGAATTGCAAAAAATAGACGATAATTTTCCGCCGATTATTAAAGGTTGCAAAAGAGCGTTTTTAACTAAGCTTTACGGAACGTTTGAAAATGACGAAATGGCAACAATTCCTTTCTTTTTAAAAATAGATAAAATGTATATCGACGGAGATTTCGAGCCGATTGCAAGAGTAGGAAGAGGATATGCAAAACTTTGTGAAATTGAGAATTGAGAATCTCATAAAAGACAATATTGCATATATCTTGCTCTAATCTCTTAGCTTTTATGAATGGAGAATGGAGAATGGAAAATTGGAAATTAAACAATAAAATAGTGTGTGTGGGGCGGAACTATGTAGAACATACACATGAGCTTAACAATGAAATACCGAGTGAGCCCGTGTATTTTATGAAACCGATAAGTTGTATTAGTGATGAAATACGTCCGGTGAAGTATTCTCCTATGCATTATGAAGGTGAAATATGTTTTTTGATAGGGGAAAAACTAAAAGTCGGGTTTGGGTTTGATTTTACTTTGCGTGAGATTCAAAGTGAGTTAAAAGCTAAAGGACTTCCGTGGGAGAGAGCGAAAGCGTTTAAAGGTGCGGCGGTTTTTAGTGAATTTGTAGAATTTGAAAATATTGATAATTTGGGGCTTGAAGTGTATAAAAATGGCAAACTCTCTCAAAAAGCCGACGTTAGCTTAATGATATACAAACCCGAATTTTTAATAAAAGATATCGATGAAATTTTCGGACTTAATGCGGGAGATATTATAATGAGCGGAACTCCTAAGGGAGTCGGCGTTGTAAATAGCGGTGACGTATTTGAAGGAAGGATTTTAAATAGCGAAAAAATAATTATTAATAAAAAATGGAATGTGATATAATTCGATTTAAAAAAGGAGTATAATGAAAAAAATTCTAATTCATTCCGGAATATTTGCTTTGATTATTGTTTTAGCAAATTATTTGGTCCAATTTAGAATAGATTTAAAATATATGCAAATTCCCTTAGGTGTATTCGTGTATCCGTTTACGTTTTTATTTACGGATATTTTAAGCGAAAAATACGATAAAAAATATGTCTTAAAAATAATAAAATACGGAATTTTATTGGCAATTATCCCAACAGCACTTTTATCAACTCCGAGAATTGCCGTAGCATCGGTAGTTACGTTTTTTATAGTTCAGTTTGCGGATGTTTATATTTTCCATTATTTAAAAGATAAATATTTCAATCTTTGGTGGCTTAGAAATAACGCAAGCACGTTAATTTCTCAATTTCTCGATACGACTATATTTTTTATTGCGGCATTCGCATTCGTTTTACCTTGGGATGTTATTATCCAAATAATGATAGGAAATTATACCGTTAAAGCATTAATGGCACTTGCCGATACGCCGCTTTTTTATTGGTTTGCAATTAGGAAATTAAATAAAATCAAAGGATAAATTATGTTAAAAATAGCTTTGCCCGTAGAAGGCGAAAATTTGAATATGGTAACAAGAACGGGAAGAGCACCGTTTTTTGCTATATTCGAATTTGACGGAAACGAATTTAAATTAGTTGAGCTTAACGAAAACACTCACGCAGGAGAACATGAGCACGAACACGCTCATTCCGAAGAGCATACTGCCGATGAAGTCGAACATCATCACAAACATGTAAAAGCAAGTAAAGTCGATAATTGCGATTATATCGTCGTAAGAGGATTAGGACCTAATATGGCGGACGCACTTGAAATGGCAGGGGTTAAGGTGATAAAAGTTAGCAAAAAAGATGGAGAAAACGCACTTGAAATATTAAAAAATATTAAGGAGCAGTTAAAATGAAAGTAGTAATCCCGACATCCACTCCAGACGGACTATTGGCAAAAAGAGGCGCACATTTTGGAAAAGCACCTTTTTATATAATTGTAAATATCGAAAATAATGAAATTAAAGATATTGATTTTACCCCAAATCCTGGACATGCAGGAGGTGCTTGCGGCAGTGCGGTAGCTAATATTCAAAGTCTCGGAGCTGATGCTTTAATCGTTGCGGGTATTGGAAGCAGACCTCTTGAAGGTTTTAGGCAAGCGGGAATTAAAGTCTATTTCGACGACATTTCTCCTACTGTTGAAGAAGCCGTTAAAAAGTTAATAAACGGAGAAATAGAAGAAATTAAACCCGAAAACGCCTGCAAAGCACATTAAAATTTCAAATATAAAATATATTTAAAGGAAACAATGTATTATGCAAGGTATTATGAGTGAAAATTAAATTTTATTTCCAACTTACTCAAACTAAATTAATAATTTTCAGCTCTTTATTTTTTGTTTTATTTGAAAATTTTGTATTTTTTAAAAAATCATACGAAGAGTTTCATAATATTTTTTTTATTTTCGGACTCGGAGTATTATTATTTGTCGTAATATCGACTTTGCTTTTAATTATATCTAATAGATTCATCATTAAGCCGTTTTTGGCGGTTTTGTTTATACTATCTTCGCTTGCGGCATATTATATGCAAATATACGGGACGATAATAAACGACAATATGATTCAAAATATTTTTGAAACTGATACTAAAGAAGTGTATGATTTACTTAGTTTTAAGCTTTTTTTATATATGCTTTTTTTGGGAATTTTACCCGCTTTTTTTGTTTATAAGATTCAAATCGTTAAACTTTCTTTAAAAAAAGAGATTTTATCAAGATTAAAACTGTTGATAATTAATATAGTTTTAGTGCCTGTTTTATATGCGGCTTTTTCGAAATATTGGGTCAGTTTTTTTAGAATGCACAAAACCCTTAGAATGTATACAAATCCTACGTATTATATATATTCTCTTGCAAAATTTATAAACAAAAAATATTTTACCAAGCCGATGAAATTCAAACATATAGGACTTGATGCTCATATCGAAACAAAAGGTAAGCCTAAATTGGTGATTTTCGTTCTCGGAGAAGCGGCAAGGTATGATCATTTTTCTCTTAACGGTTATAATAGGGATACCAATTACAACTTAGAAAAAATACAAAAACTTATAAATTTTCCTCTTGTTCATTCATGCGGGACGGAAACGGCGGTGAGTGTTCCTTGTATGTTTTCCGTTTATAATAGAAAAAATTATTCGGACAAAAAAGCCAAACACACCGATTCCGTAATTGATATTATTAATAGGGCAGGAGTAAACGTTTTGTGGAGAGAAAATAATTCCGATTCCAAAGGTGTTGCCGTTAGAATTAAAAATTATGAAGATTTTACACATGCGCATATTAAGCCTTATTGTAACGATTTCGAATGTTATGATGAAGTGCTTTTGTATAACTTGCAAAAATGGGTGGATGAGCATAATAATTCAAAGCCTATTTTTATAGTATTGCATCAAAAAGGCTCCCACGGACCGGCATATTACAAAAGATATCCTAAAAAATACGAAAAATATAAACCCGTTTGCAAAAGCAACCAATTACAAGAATGCAAAAAAAAAGAAGTTATAAACGCTTACGACAATACCATTGTTTATACGGATAAATTTTTAAGCGAAACGATAGATTTTCTCAAAAAAAATTCCGCTCGTTACAGAGTCGCTATGTATTATATGGCTGACCATGGAGAAAGTCTAGGAGAAAACGGAATATATTTACATGGACTTCCCTATTTTATAGCTCCCGACGCACAAAAACATCCGGCAAGCGTTGCATGGTTTGGCGATAATTTTGATATCAATATCACATGTGTAAAAAAAATATCGAAAAATCCATATACTCATGATAATCTTTTTAGCACGCTTCTCGGACTTATGGACGTTAAAACGAAAGTATATAATCCAAAAGAAGATATATTTTATAAATGTAAATATTAGGATTTAGGTTTTAGGTTTTAGGATTGAGAATTAAGCTATCTAAAACCTACAAGCGCGCAGCGCGACCTAAATCCTAAACCCTAATATCGGAGGTATGAAAAATGAAACCGAATTATAAATTTTTTAAAAATTTCGCTTATGCAAGAGAAGGATTTGTCGAGGTTTTAAAAAACGAAACTTCTTTTAAAATAGAAGTGTTTTTTTTTATTCTTCTTTCAATAATAGCTTTTATATTACCTTATCCGTTTTGGATTAAAATGGTATTGATTGTAAGTATGATTGTGCCTTTGATGGTGGAATTGTTAAACTCCGCAATAGAAAGAGTCGTGGATATGGTTACAAATGAATATCATCAGCTTGCTAAATACGCAAAAGATGCGGCGGCGGCAGCAGTTATGCTTTCTTTGGTATTTAGTGCCGGAGTGTGGATAAGCGTTATTATTTGGCACTGACTAAATAAAGTGAAACAATTGCAAATTTTAACGGAGAAAAAGCGTTAAA
>CAYSKX010000062.1:0-5396 GCA_964431845.1 uncultured Nautiliales bacterium
GTGAAAGTGGTGAAAGTGTGAAAATTGTAAGAAGTTTTTTTGGTAATGATATAAAACCTAAACCCTAATCATCGATAGGAAGTCCGCTAATAGGCAATTCTTCTACAAACCATGGAAGTCCTTGTTTGTTTAGCTGATACAAAAACGGTTTTGCTTTAAATTCTTCCATATTTTTTACGCCTGCTATAAACCATTGTTTCGTTGCTATCATCAAACATCCTATCATTGCCGGAACGCCTGTTGTGTAGCTTACGCATTGTGCGCCGACTTCTCTGAATGCGCATTGATGATCGCAAATGTTGTAAATGTAGTATCGTTTTTTCTTTCCGTCTTTATATCCGGTAGCCACTACTCCTATATGAGTTTGTCCTTTTGTTCTAACTCCAAGACTAGCGGGATCTGGCAAAACTTTTTTCAAAAATTCCATAGGAGAAATTTTGCAATTTTCGCTTAGTTTAATAGGCTCTATACTTGTCATACCTACATTTTGCAAGGCATTTAAATGCCATAGATAATTATCGCTAAACGTCATAAAAAATCGCGCTCTTTTAATAGTAGGGAAGTTTTTCGTAAGGCTTTCAAGTTCTTCATGATATAAAAGATAACTCGGATATTCACCCACTTTTGGATAGTGCCATTTGAATTTGATACTCATAGGCTCTATTTCTTTCCATTCTCCGTTTTCGTAATATTTTCCTTTTTGTGTAATTTCACGGATATTTATTTCGGGGTTGAAGTTCGTAGCGAAAGGATATCCATGATCTCCGGCGTTGCAGTCGAGAATATCGAGATATTCTATTTCATCAAGCAGTTCTTGAGCCGCAAAAGCCGTAAATACGTTTGTAACTCCCGGATCAAATCCGCTTCCAAGCAATGCCATTACCCCCGCTTTTTTAAAATCTTCATCTTTTGCCCACTGCTCTTTGTATTCGAATTTCGCTTCATCCGGATGTTCGTAGTTTGCCGTATCCACATAATGCGCTTTAGCTTTTAAACATGCGTCCATTATTGCTAAATCCTGATAAGGAAGAGCTACGTTTAGGACGATATCGCTGTTGGTATCTTTAATCAATTTTGCGGTTTTTTCAACATCCATAGCGTCTATTTCGGCAACTTTAATCTCGTTTCCTAATTTATCTTTAATATCCTTTGCAATTATTTCGCATTTGCTTTTCGTGCGACTTGCTAAGACGATGTTTTTGAAAATATGATTATTTTGTGCAGCTTTGAAAGCGGCAACTCTGCCGACTCCTCCCGCTCCTATGATTAATAAATTACTCATTTTCGTTCCTTTTTGTTAAATATTTTCGTGATTTTTTAATATTTTATTTTTTGAAAATTCTTGTTTTATCTCATTGATAAAATATGCTTTTTGGTTTTTATAATCTTTTCTTTTATCTAAGATTTCTTTGCGCCATTTTGGCGAGTTTAATGCGTTATATTTATCCCATATCGTGTCATTTTCCCAAAGTTATTGCATTTTTTGATATTGTATATTTTGAATTTCTTTTTTCTTTTTTAATTCGTTAAAAATTTCTTCAAGCCATTCATCCATATTTTTGTCTTCAGGTTTTAGCAATTCGATTAAAGTCATTGTTTCTCGCTAATCGGAAGATATGTCATGTTTATTCTCCATTTCGATAACTTTAATAGGAAGTCCGTTTTTTTCCATTTCTTCAAAAAAAGGTTTAGCATCGAACTCTTCTACGTTTTTAACGCCTTTTTCCCACCATGTTTTTTTAGCCATTAGCTTACATCCTATAATTGCCGGCACTCCGGTTGTGTAACTTACGCAGTGAGCTCCCGTTTCTTCAATGGCTTTTTCATGGCAGCAGATATTGTAAATATAAAACGTTTTGTCGGTGCCGTTTTTTTTACCTTTTACAAGGACGCCTATGTTTGTTTTGCCCGTATAATTTTTGACAAGCTCTTGCGGGTCGGGTAAAACTTTTGCTAAGAATTGCAAAGGAGAAATTTTTACACCCTCACACACTTCAATCGGCTCTATATTAAACATTCCTACGTTTTTAAGCGCATTGAAATGATAAAGATATTGATCGCTAAAACACATATAAAATTTAGCGCTTTTAAGTTTTGGAAAATGTTTAACGATACTTTCAAGCTCCTCATGCCATATCAGTATGCTTGTAGCCTCGCCGCATTCGGGGTAAGGGTGTTTTATTTGAATTTCAAAAGGCTTTGTTGTTTTCCATTCGCCGTTTTGCCAATATTTGCCCGGTAAATTAAGCTCTCTTAAATTAATTTCCGGATCGAAATTCGTAGCGAACGCTCTGCCGTGATTTCCGAAATTACAGTCGTAAATTTCAATTTCTTCAATCTGATCAAGCAGATAAGTAGCCGCATATTTAACCATAATAGACGTAACTCCGGGATCAAATCCGCATCCAAGAAGCGCTAAGGTGTTCGCTTTTTTAAATTCATTATCAAGCGCCCATTGCAAATCGTAATAAGTATCGGGATTATCTTCCGTTTCGGCAAGAGCGGTATCGAGATACGCACATCCCGTTTCGATACAAGCATGCATAATAGGCAAATTTTGATACGGAAGCGCCACATGACAGATAATGTCGATATTTTCTTTTTTGATTAAATTTATTACGTTTTCTTTTTTGTTTGCGTCAAGAGAATAGGTTGTAATTTCGACACCGAGTTTTCTTTTAATATCTTCCGCTATTTGGTCGCATTTGGATTTTGTTTTGCTTGCAAGCACTATTTTATTAAAAACATCACTGTTTTGAGCCGCTTTGAACGCCGAAACCCTTCCGACTCCTCCGGCACCGATAATTAACAAATTAGCCATCATTCTCCTTTTTTTCAAATTATATCATATTAATAGTTTGAAATAGTTTTTTGATTTTGGATTGTATGCAATTTATACCATTACCAAAAAACTTCTTACAATTTTCACACTTTCACCAAAACTTACAAATGGTGAAAATAGTGAAAATAGTGAAAATGGTGAAAATGGTGAAAATAGTGAAAATGGTGAAAATGTTAGATTTGTTTTGTTTTTTGGTATAAACACTTCAATATAATATTTACAGTTTGTAACATTTTTGTGTATAATATCGTAACACTTTTACCAAAGGAAACATTGTTATAATGGAAAATGTTGCAATGGAAAATGATATAACTTTAATAATATTAAGTGCGGGAAATTCGAATAGATTTGATTATGTTGTAAAAAAACAGTGGATTAGAATTGATAAAAAGCCTCTTTGGCTATATGTAGCGGATAAACTAAATACGTTTTATCCGTTTAAACAAACGATACTTACGGCTAATAAAAACGACGTTAGATTATATGAAAAAATGTGCGATTATATAATTGTAGCGGGTGATAAAGAGAGGCAACTTTCTTTAAAAAAAGCGCTTGAATATGTAAAGAGCGAATATGTAATGGTTACGGACGTCGCAAGAGCGTGTGTTTGCAAAGGGGTAATCGAAAATTTAATCGCAAATCCCGCCGAATGCACGGTGCCTTATCTTAAAGCGGTCGATACCGTAGTTTATAAAAACGAAACGATAAACAGAGACGAAGTCAAACTAATTCAAACCCCTCAATTAAGCCGAAGCGAAACGTTAAAAAAAGCCCTTGATACCGACAAACTCTTTACCGATGAAAGGGCAGCTATAGAAGCTATAGGAGGAGAAATAAAATATATTCAAGGGTGCGAGGAGAGTAAAAAAATCACTTATTTTAAGGATTTAAATCTTCCTTGTTTGACACCCCCTTCAAAAGATTTTTTTGTTGGCAACGGGTATGATACTCACTCTTTTGTGAGCAATAGAAAAATGATTCTCGGAGGAGTGGAAATAGACGTTGATTACGGACTAAAAGCGCATAGCGACGGAGACGTTGTTATACATGCATTAATAGACGCACTTCTTGGTGCAGCAGGATTTGGTGATATAGGCGAGTTTTTTCCGGATACGAATGAAAGATATAAAAACATCTCAAGCGAAATTCTTTTAAAAGAAACTATTGATACTATAAATAAAACGGGGTTTGAAATAATAAACGCCGATATTTCAATAATAACTCAAAAACCGCGTCTTAAAGAATACAAAACAAAAATAGCTAAAAATTTAATGCGTATTTTGAACGCACAAGTAAATATCAAAGCTACAACCAATGAAAAAATGGGTTTTGTAGGAAGAGAAGAGGGAATAGCGGTTATAGCCCTCGCAACACTAAAATATAAGGATTGGCATGAAGATTATCATCGTTGAAAACGAATTATACTTAGCTCAAAGCATTCAAAATAACCTAAGCGAAAAGTTAAACGCAAAATGCGATATTTTCGCTTCTTATGACGAAGCTTTACAAACGGATGGGGACGTTTATATCGTAAATACGAATTTAAAGGGTAAAATAAATAAATTAATAGAAGCTAAAAAAGATAAAATCATTATTCTTTTAGCTCCTTACGTAACACATACAAATGTTACTCAACCGATACAACTCGGAGCGGACGATTATCTTCAAAAACCTTTTTCAATTGAAGAATTAGCAAGGAAAATTGCACATCTAAAAGAGTATTATTATTTAAAAAAGAAAACTTCACAATTGGAATATTTTATAAATGATATATTAGAAGATATCGAAATAGAAAACAATTATGAACTGCGTTTTCCTTTATTCGTAAAAACTAATTATTCTAAAATTGTTGATAAAATCGTTTTTAAATACGCAAAAGAAAATTCTTGCGATATACAATTAATAGATATTTGTTCTTTGCGCCCACAAGAAATTGAACACAAAAATATAATTTATTATTGTAAGAAATTTTGCAACAATGCAGATATTATAAATATTTTATCAAAATTCAAAACGGTTATTGTAGTTCCTAAGGAATTTGAAAACAATTATTCACACTATAACGTCATAGAAATTGAAACTTCTAAAAAGAACTTTTTAAACGACGAAATATTGTCGATAGAAGATTATATAAAATTCATAATTTTAAACCATCAGCACAAATTACCCGATACAGAACTTAGCAAAAAACTCGGTATCAGTAGAAAAAGTTTATGGGAAAAAAGGAAAAAATATGGCATTTTCAAGCAAAAATAAAATTTTTATAGACAAAGAAGCTTATATAACTCTTGCTATGCTTCAAGCCGGGCTCTTATCTCCGATAGATAAACTTATGAACAAAAACGAAGCAAAATTAGCAGATAAAGATAAAAGATACAAAAACAAATCCGTGCCTTTTTCTTTTATTTTGGCACCCTCAGGTAAACGAAACGAAGAAGTTTTGAAAACAAATCCAAAAAAAATAGAACTTTTTTGCGAACATTCTAAAATAGGCGAAGTGGAAGTCGAAGAAATTTATAAAATAGACCCGTTAGAAAGAGTGGAAACCATTTAC
>CAYSKX010000063.1:0-5365 GCA_964431845.1 uncultured Nautiliales bacterium
TAATTATGGCGTTGGTAATTATAATAATTTTAATATGGCCTGTTGTTTATGCCATCATAACCGGACATCAATTGCGCACACCTACTAATCCGTATTAAAAAAGGAAAAATATGAAACATATTTTTAGAGAATACGATATTAGAGGTGTTTTTGAAAAAGATTTAAATGAAGATATCGTCAAAAAAATAGGGTTTTTTTTAGGTAAAAAAATTAAGGGTGAATATGTATTTGTTAGTTTCGATGCAAGGACTCATTCTAAGGTTTTGCATAATTGGCTTGTAAGCGGATTGAATAAAGCATCCAAAAAGGTAATAAGCGGAGGGTTACTTCCTACGGGAGCTAATTATTTTGCGAATTTTAGACCTTTATGTATAAAAGGGGTAGGGCGAATAAATATAGCGGGAAGTATCCAAATTACCGGCTCTCACAATCCTCCCGAATACAACGGATTTAAAATTACTATTGATAAAATGCCTTTTTACGGTAAAGATATATACTCTTTAAGAGATGAGGTATTATCAAGCGATATTAATATAGAAGATAATGAAACGGTTATATCTTATGAACTCAAAAACGATTATATAGATTATATAGCAAATCAGTTTTCCCATCTTAAAGGGCTTGAATTAAACGGTGTATTTGATTTAGGTAACGGAGCTGCAGGCGTGGTATTAAGAGAAATTTTGGAAAAAATAGGGGTGAAAAATTACGAAATTTTATTTGAAGAGCCTGACGGGACTTTTCCTAATCATCACCCTGACCCGACCGAAGAAGAAAATTTACAAGACGTTTATAATACACTAAAAAACGGAAGAAAATTTGCTTTTGCGTTTGACGGAGATGCCGATAGAATTGCTTTTTTGGATAATAAGTATAACTACAAGGGTGATATACTCGCTTATTTTTTTGCAAAAAAAATGGACAATCCTTGTGTTATAAGCGAAGTAAAAGCCACTCAAGTTATGTATGATGAGATTAATAAATTCGGACGTGCGATTATGTATAAAACGGGACATAGTAATCTAAAAACGCTTCTTAAACAAAAAAAATGTGATTTAGCAGCGGAAGTTAGCGGACATATTTTCTTTAACGACAGATATTTCGGAATTGACGATGCCATTTATGTCGCTTTTAGAATTATAGAGCTTATTAAAGACGGTTTTGATTTTGCAGCGGAATTTGAAAAATTACCAAAAGTCTATAATACGGACGAATTGAAAATAGCAACCACGGAAGATAAAAAATTTAAAATTATTGAAGATATTAAAGTTTATTTGAACGATAATAAAGAAAAATTAGAAATTAAAAAAATAGTGGATGTTGACGGAGTGAGAGTGATTTTTAAAAACGGATGGGGACTTGTAAGAGCGAGCAATACGACACCTGTTTTGGTGATGAGGTTTGAAGCTAAAACAAAAGAGTATCTTCAAAATATACAAAGCATTTTAATGAATATTACTGAAGAAATAAAAGAAACTATAATGCCCTCAGAAAAAAAGACCAAAGAGATATGATAAGATATATCTAAAAAAGACTAAGACACAAAGGAGGACAGAGTGAGTAAAAAAAGAAATTTTAGTGCAGAATTTAAGAAAAAAGTAATATTAAAAATGTTTGAAGAGAATTTAATACCAATCCTTAAATGACATCAACATTTATTTTTGAGGAAAAGATGGGGAAAAGAAAAGGTAAAGAAAAGGTGAATGTTAGATTTGTTTTGTTTTTTGGTATTACTTTGCAAATGTCAAAATTGCACAAAATAAGTTACAAAAGGTAGCATAATCAATGGATATAAAAATTTTTGCTTTATTGGTTTTGCAAAAGGGGATAGTTTAAGAGATGTTAAGAGAATATTTTACAAATTATAGAATAGAGAGAAAAAAATAGTGTTTTTGTGTGTTTTAATTGATTTGATAGATTTTTTATTAATTAAATGAGTAGATAGCATTTCTATAATAAACAATATAATCTCTTGGTAAACACTTGATTGACTTTGACTCAATTTTATTGTATAATATCATCACAAAATATATTATGGCTCATTAAACAAATTTTATGTTTTTATTAAATTTAAAGGAGGGGAGATGAGTAAAAGTTTGTATGAAGTTTTGGGTGTAAATGAAAACGCTACTCAAGATGAAATAAAAAAAGCATATAGAAAATTGGCAAGAAAATATCATCCTGATATTTGTAAAAAACCTGAATGTGAAGAAAAATTCAAAGAAATAAATACCGCTTACGAAATATTAGGAGATGAAGAAAAACGTAGGCAATACGACCAAATGGGCGATACCATGTTTAACGGTCAAAACTTCCAAGATTTTTATAGACAACATAAAGATATCGATTTAGATGAAATACTATCTCAAATTTTCGGAGGAGGATTCGGCAGGCGCTCAAGTGGATTCGGAGGTTTCGGGTTTGAAGGGTTTGAAGGATTTGGAGGAGGCTTTGCGCCGAATCTTGATATTAATGCTAAAATTAAAATACCGTTTGATTTAGCGATGAAAGGCGGAGTTTATACTATAAATTTAAGTGGTGAAAGTATAAAAGTAAAAATTCCAGAAGGTATAAAAACCGGACAAAAACTAAGAGTTAGAGGCAAAGGTAAAACCTTACAAGGTCGTAGAGGAGATTTGTTGCTTGAAGTTGAAGTTACTCCTCATCCGGAATGGGAGAGAGTCGGAAACGATTTACACAAAAAAGTCGATGTTCCTTTGAAAACAATGATTTTCGGCGGGAAAATCAATGTAGATACGTTCAAAGGAAATATAAACGTAAAAGTCCCTAAAAATTCTAAATGTTGCCAAAAATTAAGAGTTAAAGGTTACGGTGTTAAAGGCGGTAATTTGTATCTTGAATTAAGACCGATACTTCCTAAGGTTGAGGAGTTGGATGAAGAATTGGCGAAAATGATGGAGGAAAAACTGCCTAGTTAATGGAGAATGGAGAATTGAGAATGGAGAATGGAGAATTGAGAATGGAGAATTGAGAATTGAGAATGGAGAATTGAGAATCGTTCAATGTAAAATTAAGAATTAAAAGACAATATTGCATATATTCTGCTCTCGGCTCTAAGCTTTAAGCGTTTTGAAAAAACTAATATAAGGAGGTGAGCATGTATAGTTATGACGAACCGGTATATTTGATAAGTGTTGTTAGTAAGATATTAAATATCCATCCTCAAACGCTCAGACAATATGAAAGAGAAGGGCTTATTAAACCTAATAGAACGGAAGGTAAGATGAGATTGTATTCCCAAAGGGATATAGACAGACTGAAACTTATACTTTCTCTTGTCAGAGATCTCGGAGTTAATTTAGCAGGAGTTGAAATTATTTTGCAACTTAAAGAAGAGATTGAAGAACTTCAAAAAGAAGTGGAAAATTTAAAAAAACAACAAGGTCAAATTCCAAGAAATAGAAGTGTTGTAATTAAAAAAGAAAATTATCAACTTATTTTAGTTTCACAAGAATAGGATTTAGGGTTAAGGTTTTAGGATTTAGAAAATAAATATAAACTCTAAAATCTAATTTAAAACAAATTAAACGGCAAAGTAACCACTCTTTTGAATAATTTAAAAGGAGATAATAAAATATCTTTTCCTATGTCTTTTTTAACGGTAGGGTTATTGATGTCTCCTTTCATAATCATTCTAACATCTATATCTCCGTCTTTTCCGAATAGTAAATAACTAAGTCCTTTACCGATAAGGGATATTTTTTTTAGTCTCATTTTCATATTCGCTTTGATTTTTAAGAATATGAAATTTTTATTTAGATCGATATATCCTTTTGCGTAAAAATCCAAATTATCTCCGTTTATTTTGGCTTGTTTTATATATAATATTTTTTTGTATAGCAAGTAATTTATATAGCCGTTTTTTATTTTATAGCCTTTTGAAGAAAATCCGGGAGATGAAAGCGATAAAGCGGAAGGAACAGTATTGATAAATGCTATTAGGTTATTTAGGGATTTTAACTCTTTTATAACAGCATAATTGATATATATTTTACCCGTATAAAAATCTTCCGGAGATTTAACGGTGACAAAATCGAAATTGACAGCACTAAAAAAATTAAAAGCCGGCAAAAGTGCTTTTAACTCTTCGTTTGTAAAATGTTTCCCTTTGAGTAAAAAGTAATTTTGTTTCGTATAACCTTCTAAGGAGGAGTTTTTGTATATCGAATGAAAAGTTATGTTGTTATGTTTGTAACTTATCGTAGCGTTTCGAGATAAAAATTTATGTTTTTTATATATTAGATTTGCGTTGTTTGTGTATAGATTTATTGTGTAATTGAAATCTTTAGTCGAGAGATTATTTTTTGAAAACAGCGTCTCTAAT
This sequence comes from uncultured Nautiliales bacterium, assembly GCA_964431845.1. GTDB lineage: Bacteria > Campylobacterota > Campylobacteria > Campylobacterales > Nautiliaceae > Nautilia. The sequence continues at coordinate 4,346 of CAYSKX010000063.1, forward strand.
GGAAATAGATTTATATCCAACGAATCTATATTTGCATTTATATTACAATCGTTTATATCTATACGAATGTTTTGATTGTATATTTTAATATCTTTGTCGATTTTGATATTTAAAAACGTTTTTTCGATTAAATTTTGAGATAAATTGTTAATGGGCGTATCGGTGTGTTCGTATAAAATCGGTAGTTTCAATAAAAAATACGTAACTATGTCGGTGGTTTTTGAAAACGTAATTAAAAGAATACCGTCTTTAACGAAATCTTTAAAAGTGGTGAAGTTTATTATTTTTTGCATAGGGTTTATTATTAGCTGATTTTTGTTAAAATCTATATATAAAGAAGAATTTTTTGCCGTTAATATATTTTTATCGAAATCAACTTTTAGTGTTTCGTTAAAATCTTTTAAGTCGATAATTTTATCTATTTTAAAGCTTGTTTTACCGCTCATAACAAGAGAGTTTTTTTTGTAATCGATGATACCGTTTCCACTAAACGTTAGGGGTGAATTTTTTTGTAGATATAATTTTGCGTTTTGCGTAACGAAATTTAAGTTTTTATTTGTAATATTTATATCCGCAGCAGGAATAAATAAATCAAAATTAAATAGCTTAAGCAACGAAACGAAAGTTTTTATATGCGTAAGAGAATCGATATCGTTTGAAAGGTCTATTACGGATATTATTTCGTTTTTGCCGCCTATTTGCAATATCGGAATATCAGTATTTAAAAATTTATGCAAAAGTGTTTTTATATTGTTATCAAAAAGGCTATTTGAGTGGAGGGTTATTTTGCTGTTTTCGTATTTTATATCGTCTATTAAAACATGATTTAATTTAGCTTGTTTGATAAAAAGCGCTTTGTTTTTAATATCGGCTCGGATGTTTTGCAAAAGTGTATCGAAACCGTAAGTAATACCCTCGATTCGTTTCGTTTTTGCCGTTGTTTTGTTTCCCGTAACAGGAGAAGATTTAAGATGAATTTTTTTAGAATCGAGCTTAACTTCTTTAACAGAATAGGATATG
>CAYSKX010000064.1:0-5269 GCA_964431845.1 uncultured Nautiliales bacterium
TCGCACGCTCCTATAAATTTTCATTTTAATAAAAATTCGGAAAATTTTTTTGTTGAAGAAATTCCGCTTTACTCTTTTGATCATACCGGCGAATGGTTAATGCTTAAAATAAGAAAAAAAGACGCTACGACAAATGATGTAATTAGACTTTTTTCTAAACTTGGCATTCAAAAGCGCGATATCGGTTATGCCGGATTAAAAGACAAAGACGCTTTGAGTGTGCAGTGGATTAGTATTCCGAGAAAATATAGAGCTAAAATAAGCAATTTTACTCATCCGAAAATCAAAATCGTAGAGCAGGATTTGCATAGAAATAAGCTTAAAATAGGGCATTTGAAAGGAAATAAGTTTTTCGTTCGGCTTAAAAAAGTCCTTCCTACAGATGCTAAAAAGATCGAAAGACTTTTGATAGATGTTAAAACATACGGAATTCCTAATTTTTTCGGATATCAAAGATTCGGAAAAGAGGGTAATAATTTTGCTCAAGCAAAAGAGTTTATATTCGGTGAAAAACATATCAAAGATAAAAGACTTCAAAAATTTTTAATAAGCGCATATCAGTCAAAACTTTTTAACGATTGGTTGATGGAAAGAATTAAATTAAGTAATATTTTTGATATAAAAGAAGACGAACTTAAACTTTTAGGGTATAATAAAGAACTGATTAAATTTACAAAAAAACAAAAGCATCCGTTTAAACTTTTCGTAGGCGATGTAATGTGTCATTATCCGTTCGGTAAAAATTTTTATATGGAAGATTTGCAAGAAGCCGATAGATTTTACAAAAAAGAAATAGTTCCTACCGGATTGATGCCAGGTAAAAAAGCGCTTAGGGCTAAAGGATTTGCCGGGGAAATAGAAGAAAAATTCGATGAAATCTTACCGGCAAACGGTGAAAGAAGAAGCGCATGGATATTTCCCGAAATTTTAGAAAAAAATTATATTAAAGAAAAAGCATGGTATGAATTTTCTTTTATTTTGCCAAAGGGCAGTTACGCTACCGTTTTAATCGAAATACTTAAAAACGGAATAACGGACAATTTAATAACATATAAAGGAATTTAATGAGTTTGCCTCGTGTAGCCACTCTTGTAGCAACACTATGTTCGTTCGTTCTTGCCGTTTCGAAAATTATCGTAGGAATTATGACGGGAAGTGTGGCGGTAATTGCAAGTGCGATAGATTCACTGCTCGATATGGTTATAAGTATTTTTAATAATATAGCTGTTCGCGTAAGCGAAACTAAGCCGAACGATAAATTTAATTACGGTAAAGGAAAAATCGAGGGTTTAGCGGCACTTTTTGAAGGTTTGTTTATTAGCGCAAGCGGACTTTATATTATTTACGAAAGTATAAGAAAAATAATTTATCATGAGCCTATTGTTAAAATAAATTTTTCTATTTATGTAATGGTTTTTTCAATGATAGTTACGTTTTTTCTCGTATTTTTTTTGACATATGTTTTTAAAAAAACTAATCATTTAATCATAAAATCCGATTTATTGCATTATAAAACGGATTTTTTAACGAATAGTGCCGTTTTGGTATCGCTTTTGGTTGTAAAATGGACGGGATGGTATTATGTAGACTTTATTTTGTCTGTTTTTATAGGAATTTATATTATAAAAGAAGCAAGTAAAATTGTTGCGGAAGGTTTTGAAATATTGCTTGATGTTTCTTTGGATTTCGAAATAGTTGAAAAAATAAAAGAAATAATCAAAAAAGAACCCTTAGTAATTGATTATCATTGCCTTAGAACAAGAAAAGCGGGAAATAGAAATTTTATAGATGTTCATTTGGTGTTGATACCGGATATGAAACTGAAATTAGCTCATGCTATAATAGAAAGTGTAGAAGAAAAAATAAGAGCCTTAGATGCGGATAAAAAATGGATTATCAATATTCATGCCGATCCGTATGATGATTATCACATAAATAAACTACTTGAGGAGTGTTAAAATGAAATTAAAAACTCTTAATTTGGCAAATAAAATGTCCACAACTCAATATGAATATAAAGATATCAAAAACGATTTAATCAGTGATGTATCTATATGTTTTTCTCAAAATAAGGGCAATAGTTTTGTTGTTACAAAAAAACATAAACCTTATTATATTTTTACAGCACCGGATGTTGTAGACGTATTAATAACAAAAGATAAAGATATTACCGTAAAAGAATATATTAAAAGCAATCCTAAACATGTAATTACTATAAATGAAAATAAAGATATATTAGATGCTCATAAACTAATGAAAAAACATAATGTTCATCATTTAATAGTAACTGATAATGAAGGTAATTTTAAATATGTAATTAATTATTATGATATTGCTTATTTATTGACAAATGCCGAAATTACGGATGAAATGACTAATCTTTACAATGAAAGATTTTTTGAATTTATTATAAGTAAATATAAAAGTAAAAATATTCCGATAGGAATAATTTTCGCTGATTTAAATGATTTTAAGAATATAAACGATATATATGGGCATCTTTTTGGAAATAAAATTATTATTAAAGTTGCTGAAATTATAAAGCAATCTATTAGAAGTAATGATTATGCCTTTAGAATTGATATAGATAAATTTGCAATTATTATTTTTGCTGATAACCAAACTGTAGAAATGGTTACTAATAGAATAGATAATAAAATAAATGATACGGAAATGGAAGGAGTTATTTTAGAATGTGCCGTAGGGTATGCGCATTATCCTACGGATTCAAATAATATGGAAAAAGTGATAAATATAGCAGACAAAAGAATGCGTAGTGCAAAGAAAAGAAAAAAATCTTAACTTTCATTTTCTTCTTTTTCTGGATTAATCATCTTAGCTATAAGTATTGATAATCCGTAAAGCAACAATAAAGGCACTGCCATTGCCATTTGTGAAAACAAATCAGGCGGGGTTAAAACGGCCGCAATTATAAAAATAATCACAATAGCGTATCTTGCAAATTCTTTTAACGTTTTGTCGGTTATAAGAGAGAGTTTTGCAAGAAAAAACGTAACTACCGGAAGTTCGAAAGCTATACCGAATCCTATCATTATTTTAAGCGCTACGCTTACATATTCGCTAATTTTTAACATTGCGACAAAATCCTCTCCTCCGAAATTAATTAAAACCTTAAATCCGATAGGAAATACTATATAATATGCAAATGCAGCACCAATGATAAACATAATCGTTCCGAACAAAACAAAAGGAATTACGAGTTTTTTTTCATGCTCGTAAAGTCCTGGAGCGATAAATTTCCAAATGTGATACAAAATCACGGGCAAACTTGCAAAAAAAGCGGCATATAATGAGATTTTGATTGCGGTTACGAATGGTTCTACGAGATTCGTAAATATCATCTCCGAAGATTTCGTGCCGCTTTTCATAGCTTCAAACGCAGGTTCTGCAATCCAAAGAAAAATTTCTTTCCAAACAACAAACGCCAATATAAAAAATATAAAAAAACTGACTACTATTTTAATAAGCCGAGATCGAAGTTCGGCTATGTGAGGTTTAATTTCCTCAAGCATTTACTTCTTTTTCTTTCGAAGTGTCGGCAGTGTTTTTCGCTTCTTCTATTTTTTCAGTTTTTTTAACATCAGCGCCTTCGCCTTCTTTTACGGCATCTTTGAAGTTTTTGATACCTTTACCCAGACCGCTTGCAAGCTCCGGAATTTTTTTACCTCCGAAAAGCAGTAATACTACAAGTAAGATAATAATAATTTGTGGTGTTCCGATTCCCATGTCTATCCTTTTTTTGAGAATTTTATCATAAATTTAGGAAATGACGAAAAACTTTGATAAAATTTTGCAAAAAAAAGCCCCAATATAAAGCTAAAAGCTAAAAGCTTAAAGCTGAAAGCAAAATATATGCAATATTGTTTTTTATTTATACCTTAAAAGCTTTTTGCTTTAAGCTTTATGCTTTTGGCTCAATCTACCTTGTGTAGATTGACATGGTTTTAGGCTTTGAGCTTTAAGCTTATTTAAAAGGATTTATATGAAATTGGCGGTTTTTGATTTTGATTCAACATTAATGGACGGAGAGACTATCGACTTTTTAGCCGAGCCTCTCGGGCTTAAAGAAAAGGTCGCTTCAATAACGGATATGGCAATGAGAGGGGAGCTTGATTTTTTTGAAAGTTTGATTATGAGAGTTAAACTTCTTGAAGGCCTAGAAGAAAAAAAGGTAAATGAAATATGTCATAATTTACCGTTAATGCCCGGTGCGGGAGAAATGGTAAAAGAGCTTAAAAACAGAGGTGTTAAAGTTATATGTTTTAGCGGAGGATTTAAAAATGCGACTTCTTATGTTAAGAACAAAATAGGGCTTGATGCCGATTTTAGCAATATTTTGCACTCAAAAGACGGTGTTTTAACTGGGCTTGTGGGTGGTGAAATGATGTTTTCTCACTCAAAAGGTGATATGCTTAAAAAAATTCAAAATATCTTAGGAGTAACCGAAAAAGATACGATGGTCGTAGGTGACGGTGCGAACGATTTGAGTATGTTTAAATATGCAAAAATAAAAGTAGCGTTTTGCGCTAAGGAAGTTTTGAAAAAAGAAGCCAATATAATTATAGAAGAAAAAAATTTGATGAAAATAATGGAATTTATATAATTAAACTTTCTCCCAAACGCTTCCGCTTGGGGTGTCTTGAATTTGAATTCCCATATTTATTAATTCCTCTCTTATTTTATCGGCGAGTTCGAAATTTTTTGCTTTTTTCGCTTCGCTTCTTTTTTGAATGAGTTTGTTTATTTTTGTTTTCGTTTCTTCATCGATTCCCGCTTGAAAATATTCGTATGCGTCGCTACCACCGATTCCTATTAAATCGTTTATAAAATTGATATTGCTTAAAATTTTTTGTTTTAAAATTTTATCTTTTGGATTTTTATCTAAGTTTTCATTAGATTCTTTTATAAATTCGTCAATTATCGCTAAGGCTTTTGATATGTTTAAATCGTCACTCATAGCGTTAAGTAGTTTGTTTTCGAATTCTTTATCTTGTTGTTTTTTATTTAATCCGTAAATTCTTTTTTTGAGTCTATAAAGTTTATCAAGTCTTTTTTTGTTTGCGATTAAATCGACTTCGCTAAAATTGAGAGGCGCTCTATAGTGAGTGCTTAAAAGATAAAATCTAAGCACTTCCCCGGAATAATGTTTAAGTGCGTCTTTAACGAAAAAACTGTTTCCAAGAGATTTGCTCATTTTTTCGCCGTTAATCTGGACAAAACCGTTATGCATCCAATATTTTGCAAGATG
>CAYSKX010000065.1:0-5187 GCA_964431845.1 uncultured Nautiliales bacterium
GCTCTATCGACATCAAAATCAAAATATTCAACCATATCCGCTTTTGTAATAATAACAATATCCGCTTTTCTAAACATTACAGGGTATTTTTCAATTTTATCATCACCCTCCGGAACGCTTACAAATACCATATTGTAATGCGCTCCTACATCATAACTCGCAGGACACACCAAATTTCCTACGTTTTCTATAAACGCTACTTCCGTCGTCTCAAAAGGATATTCATCTATTGCATGTTTAACCATTCCGGCATCAAGATGGCAAGCTCTTCCCGTTTGTAATTGAAAAGACCAAATTCCTTTGTTTCTTATTCTTTCTGCATCTCTGCTTGTTTCTAAATCTCCTTCGATTACTCCGAACTTATACGGCAATTTTCCGGCAAGATTTTCAAGAGTGGTGGTTTTACCGCTTCCGGGAGAGCTCATCATATTAAAACACGTAATTTTATGCTCATCAAACTGTTTTCTAATCTCATCCGCTATTGCGTTATTTTTACTTAAAATTTTTTCTACTACTTTTACTTTATGTGATAATTGAGGATTGTTTTTAATATCTTCATTAATAATTTCAGCCATTTATACTCCTTTAGATTAAATTTTTCGTTTTTGTTTATTACCGAATTATACAACGAATTTTTAAAAAAAACTTAAAAATAAACTTTTCTTATATATTTTCCGAACTCAAAAATGTAAATGATAATGAGAATGAGCGAATTTTTTATGTTTATGTTTATGCTTGTGTATTAAATTCGCTTTTAATAAAATATCCAAATCTTTCATAAGATTATCCAAATTTCCATCATATATCAACTTATGCTCCTCACTCATAACCATCCCTCTATCACTCAATTCGTAAGCAAGTGCCAAATCATGAGTAGCTATTATCGTAGTAACACCCAAATCATAAACAAAATCTACAAACCATCCGGTAGTCCTCGGATCCATAGCCGCCGTAGGCTCGTCAAGTATTAAAAACTTAGGCTCATACGCTAAAATACAAGCTAACATAACCTTTTGTTTTTCGCCTCCGCTTAGATTAAGAGGTGATTTTTTAAGAAGCTTTTCAATACCAAATTTTTTGCTTATTTGAACAACCCTATCTTCTATATCCGTAAATCCAAATTGCTTAAGCCCAAAAGCGACTTCATCAAACACCGTAGGATTAAATATCATCGAATCCGGATTTTGAAACAAAACACCAACACTTTTTCTAAACTCTTTATCGACGTTTTTTTTCGTAATACGCTTACCGTCAAAAATATATTCACCCTTTTTTGCAAAATAAAGCCCCGCAAGTATTCTAAGAAGTGTGGATTTACCGCTTCCGTTACTACCGAGCAAAACTACTTTTTCACCCTTTTTTATATCGAAATCGACACCATCCACAGCCAATACGTCACCATAATAAAATTTTAAATTCCTAACCTCAACAAAATTTTTCATCTTCTATTCTCCATTTTCACTTTTCACTGCTTTATGCCGGTTAAAACCGACGTTCCGAATTCTATTTTCCATTTTCCATTTTATACCAAAAAACAAAACAAATCTGGCATTTTCACCACTTTCACCACTTTCACCACTTTCACTATTTTCACCACTTTCACATTTTCACCACTTTCACATTTTCACCATTTTCACATTTTCACCATTTTCACTATTTTCACTCTTCATTTTTTTAATTCTCCATTCTCTCTGCACTTCAAAAAAAATCTAATGATTTTTCGGGAATTTCACTTTCTCAATTCTCAATTCTCGAAACTCCCCCTCGCTTTCATAGCCATCGTTCTTTCTTTCGAATCTCTAAGCGCTTTTGTAAGAAAAAATTTAAACGTGTTTTTGATGAATTGTTTTTCTTTATTTCTTAAATCCACAACCCTTGAAACGAAAGCCATTCTAAAATCTTCAAAAGTCTTTTTGTAAGAATAAATTTGAGATAACGTAATAGTCAAAAGATAACTCATATCCTCAGAAAAAGCAAAAAACCGAACAATGCTAACTTTTGAGAAAAAATAAAATATAAAAAGCGTCATCAAAACAACTTTGGAATTTATATAAATCAAATATTCCCAAGGTGAAATATTTTTAAAAAGAGCCAAAACAACATAACCAAGACTTACTCCGAGGTTAAAAAACAACACCGATTTTATCGATTTAAAAAAGATTTTTAAATTTTTATCCGTTACAAAAACAAACAAAATCAAAACAATCAAGCTCCCTATAATAATTTCTATTTTCCTCAAAGATAAAAAGAAAAAGAAAATAACAACAAAAACTACCCTTGTTAATGTTTCATTTTTCATTTTTTTACTTTTAACTTTATAAGAATAAAATAAATTACAAACAATAAAACACTACCTAAAATACCACTTAAATAATATCCACTTACACTTCCAAGTCCAGAAATTTCATAATCCGGAATAACAGGATTTATCAAACTAATTTGCATTCCTTTCGGAACAAAACCCAAAACTTTTTCATAATACGATATATCCCATTCCCCCCAAGCCGGATTTTCGCTAATTAACCCTAAAGGAACCAAAGCCAACAATATTCCGAGAATTATTAAAAGTCTTTTTTTCATATTATATTCTCCTCTTTTTTTTGTAAAAACTTATAAATTAATTGAGTAAATACTCCTTCAACAATTCCAAAAAATAGCATATGTTCTCCCACTATCGCTGGAATTGTAATTTTTAAATCAAACGGAAAATATAAAGGATGTCCGTTTTCACTCCAGAAAATCGGTTGAATACCAAGAACCAACGCCACAACAAACGAAGCAATTGTGATAGAAAAATATCCTGCAATAAAGGGAGCGAATTTTATGCCTTTGAAATATTTAAAAATATAATACCCCACAAAACTCGCTACAAATCCCATAGAAAAAGAATTAACCGCCAAAGCGCTAATCCCTCCGTCTCCAAATACGACGGATTGAATAAGTAATACCAAACTAACGCTTACAAATCCAACCCAGGGACCAAACAATATCGAAATAAGAGCCACTCCTATCGCATGACCGCTAGTTCCTCCCGGAACCGGAATATTAAACATCATAATAACGAAACTCAAAGCCGAAAGTGCTCCGATTATAGGCAAAGTTTCTTCGTTTAACTTTTCTTTTAATTTCTTAAATCCAAATACCCAAAGAGGAACGGTTACGACATAACTAATCGCAACCGTTTCGGGCGATAAATATCCATCGGCAATATGCATAAGCACTCCTTTCTTTTAACAAATTGTAACCGACAAATTTAAATAAAACTTAAAATCTTTAATTTCTTGTATATTTTTAGAACAAATATTCATAGAACCTAATACCACCATTTGTGGAAGTGGTTTTTTATCTAGTATACCACTGCATAAAGATATAAAATACTCAGTTTAATCCAAAATCAAATTTTTGCTATAATTTTACAAAAAGTCAAATAGTCAATCCCATATACGATGTAGTATTAAATATCCACTCGAAGATAAAAAAGCAGCAAAACTGCTTTTATCAGCTATTTTAGAAAAAGAAGTTATCGATATAGAATTTTTACCTCAAGAATATACTACCAATATAGAAGAAAAATCAATTACAATTTACAGACTTGATTTCAAAGCAAAAATAAAAATAAACAAAAACGAATACAAATTAGTCCTAATAGAACTTCAAAAAGCAAAATTCTTTACTGACATTATGAGATTTAGAAAATATTTAGGAAAACAGTATGCATTTCATTTATATCCTTCCTCTTCTAACGGTATTCGATACGATATACACAATCATCAATATAATAAACCATGCAATTTCCATAGTCAAAATCGTATGACTTAAGAAATGATCACCTATTAGCATCTTGTATATTCCCATCATCCATCCGATATATATACCGAGACTCAAGGCTATAATTTTGTGCTTTCTTTTTCTAAACAAAAAAAACAAACTCATCAAAGCAAAGCCACCACTTGCATGACCTGCCGGCCAACATTTGATTTTCGGTTTATCAAAGTTTTTAGGATAATGCTCCCAAAGTTTGGTTTTTGGATATTTTCCTCCGTATTCAATTCTATTTTTCGGGCAAGGCATATTTGTTGTTTTCTTTAAAAATCCTATAAATAAAGGAATTATGATAGCTGATAAAATAACTATCAATAACCTTTTTTTGTATTGTTTGAATTTTGGAATAAAAAAGGCTACAAGAAAACTTAGCGCAATTAATATTAATATTTTTTTAATTCCATCATAAAAAATAAACTTCAAAGGTTGTGAATTTCTATCTATTATCCATTTATGGGTTTGAAAATTATAAAAATAATTTTGAATTGTTTCATCAATAGGAATATATGAAAATAACAATATCGTAAAAACAATTATACAAAACATTATAAAAAGGTGTTTTTTTAAACCCACAATTTACCTTTAAGTGAAATTTATCTTGATTATAATACCAAAAAAACAAAACAAATCTGACATTTTCACCATTTTCACCATTTTCACTATTTTCACCATTTTCACCATTTGTAAGTTTTGGTGAAAGTGTGAAAATTGTAAGAAGTTTTTTTGGTAATGGTATAATAAAACGATTTTTTTGTATCAAATTTTGCATTTAAAAATTATATAATCAATTTTTAAAATCCAATTATTTATATATTCAAATTTATTTCTAAATATATATACTATAAATGCACCTACAAATCCCGTAACAATCCCTCCTGCGATGTCAAAAGGATAGTGAGCTCCTACATAAACTCTTGCAATTCCTCCGAATAATGCTAAAATCAATAAAAATATTTCAAAAATTCTATCAAGTTTGAAAAATATAAAACTAAAAGCAATCGCAAATAAAAACGTAGTATGATCCGAAGGAAAAGAATTTTCCGCTTTATGGTATATTAATATAGTTCCGATACTGTCCATAAAAGGGCGATTGTGAAAGTAAAAAAATCCTATCATTTGATTAATTAACAGTGCTACAATAGTTGAATAAAAAGCAAAAAGCGCTATTTTTTTCTTTTTTATAAAAAAATACAAAAATATTTCCACTAAGATAAAAATATACGGAGTGCCGTTTGCCAGAAATACACCTATTTCATCAAATATATGATAATGTCCCGCAAAGGAATTTATAAATAAAAACAATTTTTCATTCATGTTTTTCTTTCTTATATAAATTAAGGCATTTGATTAGTTTTACTCTCACCC
>CAYSKX010000066.1:0-5154 GCA_964431845.1 uncultured Nautiliales bacterium
TGAAAATGTGAAAGTGGTGAAAGTGGTGAAAGTGTGAAAGTGTGAAAATGTGAAAATGTGAAAGTGTGAAAGTGTGAAAATGTGAAAATGGTGAAAATGGTGAAAATGTGAAAGTGGTGAAAATGGTGAAATTTGTATTTATACCAAAACACAAAACATATCTAACGTTAAATATTTGAGTATTAGATTACAACTTTTCCAACACTGAGTCCTTTTGTCTTTTAACTTTATAAGGAAAAACGAACCGTCTTTGATTGTTTAACCGTAAGTTGTTTTTACTTGATAAAAGTTGTTTATCAAATTTCAACTAAAATCCAAATCTTCTTATCCTTTTTGGCGTAAGATGTTTGGATAATTTATTATACAAGGAAGCAGGGAAGCAAAAATTAAATCTTTCTCTTCCTTTCTCTCAAGTCAGGTCTATGGAAAATCGTTTTGTATTCGGAAAGTTTTTGTTGCCACTGTTTTATTTTTTTATGATTTCCGCTTTTAAGAATATTGGGAATGTTGCCTGTTTTGGAAAATTGAGGAGGTTCTAAACGAAAGTTTTCGAAGCTTTCTCCTTCAAGTGAAGCGCTGTTTCCAAGCACGCCCGGGACATGTCTTAATAGAGCGTCCGCTATTACAAGAGCGCCGAGTTCGCCTCCCGTTAGTATAAAATCACCTATACTCAATACTTCATCCGCAAAATCTTCGATTAATCTTTCGTCAAACCCTTCGTATCTGCCGCAGACTAAAATCAATATTTTTTCTTTTGCAAGGCGCACGGCGTCTTTTTGATTGAATTTCTTAGCTACGGGGGTTAAAAAAATTGTTTTGGAATTGTTATGTTTTGATTTTAAATCGATTAAACAGTTTCTAAGAGCGACATTGTCTATAATCATTCCCGCGCCTCCTCCCGCAAGAGGAGTATCGACTCTTTTGAATCTGTTTAAGGAATAGTCTCTAAAATTTATAAATTCCGTTTCAAAAATACCTTTTTCTTTGGCTTTTTTTAAAATGGAATCTTCAAAATAACAACCTATTATTCGGGGGAAAAGAGTTACGAATATTATTTTCATAGCAAAGAGTCTAATATATCCATTGCGCCGTTTGCGATTATTTTTTTGTTTGAAATATCCACATCTTTAACATGTCTTTTAAAATCAATCAAAAATCTTTTCGGATAACCGAGTTTGATTAAGTTTTCATCCGTATTTATCAAAAGATAATCAACATCCGCCCTTTGAATTTCCTTTACAATACCTAGTTTGATTAATTCATCATTTTTGTATAATTCAGATTCTCCATCTGCATCCCGAAAAATCTGACGATTTTTCGGGGATACCGCTTTTTCAATTCTCAATTCTTTATTCTCATATACTTCACATCCTATTATATCAAACCAAAAATATTCGTTTTCTTTTAGTTTTATATTCTCTTTTGTTTGTTCTTCGGTCGTGTATAACATTTTGCCCGTTAATTTTTTGGCTTCTTCGGGTGTATCTATTCCTTTGAATTTAACAAGTCTTTTTTTGATATCGATTTTTTCGATTGTTAAAGAGATTTTATCGGATTCGTATGTAGCGTTTGGTTTGAACTGTTCGGGAAAGTCGGTTAAAAGATGGATTTTTTGCCATCCTTTTAAACCGTGAGTTTTACCTATTTTTGCAATAGGAATTTTATTCATCTTCGGCTTTTACCGTTATTTTATAGTTTTTGTTTTCTTTTGCGCGACAACCGCTAATAACCGTTTTAATCGCCTTTACCATCGAGCCTTCTTTTCCTATAATTCTTCCTACATCCACTTTTCTTGCGTATATTACTATTTCATCGAAATTAGAATGCGGAACTACTTCAACTTTAACGTTTTCGGGCTCATATGCTAATAATTTAGCAAATTCCGTTACAAATTCCACTACCATTAAGCGTTGTTCTCTTCTACTATTTTTTTGAGTTTGGTAACTCTTTCGCTCATTTGAGCTCCTACTCCAAGCCAATAATTTAATCTTTTAAGGTCCATTTTTATCGTTGTAGGCTCTGTCATAGGATTGTAATAACCGATTGATTCTATCCATCCCGAATCTCTTCTTTTTCTGCTATCCGTTACCACTATTCTATAAAAAGGTCTTTTTTTTCTACCGAATCTTGCAAGTCTTACTTTTACCACTGTTTCTCCTTGATTATTTTGTTTTTATCCCACCCAAACCAACCCGTATCAAAGCTAAAAGCCAAAAGCATAAAGCTAAAAGCTCAATATATGAAAACATTTTTTAGAATTTAGGTTATAGGATTTAGGAATATCTTTATCTAACCCTCATCCTTTAGCTTTTTTCACCTTCAAAAGGACTCAAACAAGTTCGAGTTTCCAAAAATTCAAAACTCCCTTTTTCACCATTTTCACTTTTTTCACCCTCTTTCACCTCTTTATTATAATTAATTCGAAATTTTAATATATTATCTTGGAAAATTCAAGCCCTGAGTCATTTTCATAAGCTCATTCATATTCGGTATTTTTTTACCTGCGAATTTTTTTGCCATCTTAGCGGCGTTTTGAAACTGTTTGTTTATTCTATTTATTTCTTGTATGCTAAGTCCGGCACCCGCCGCAATTCTACGTCGTCTGCTTGCGCTTGATTTTATAAGTTCGGGGTTTTGCCTCTCTTTTGGAGTCATAGAGTTTATCATAGCTTTGATTTTTTTAATTTCACTTGAATTTTCAAGATCGATATCTCCGAGTTGTTTTAGCATATTGCCCATTCCCGGAATCATACCGAGAAGATTTTTCATGTTTCCGAGTTTTTTCATTTGCTCTAATTGATTTAAAAAATCTTCGTAATTAAATTTGCCTTTTTTGAGCTTTTTGGTAAGTTTTTTAGCTTCTTTTTCATCGATTATAGCGGAAGTTTTTTCTACAAGTCCTTCGATATCCCCCGCTCCCATTATTCTACTAACTATTCTATCGGGCATAAATACTTCAATATCGGGAATTTTTTCTCCTGTTCCTATGAATCTTAGAGGTTTGCCTACTTGATGAGCGATACTTAACGCCACTCCGCCCTTAGCGTCACCGTCGTATTTTGTTAAAATAACTCCCGTAATTTCAAGCTTTTCGTCAAATTGTTTTGCGGTGTTTAAAGCGTCTTTACCGGTGAGAGAATCGGCTACGTAAAATATCTCATGAGGATTAACTTCTTTTTTGATATTTACAAGCTCTTTCATTAACTCTTCATCAATCGCAAGACGTCCCGCCGTATCTATAAGCACGACGTCGTAAAATTTTTCTTTTGCTTCTTTAACTCCTCTTTTTACTATATCGACGGGGTCGTTTGAGTTTTCGTCATAAAAAATATCAAGTCCGTTTTGTTCGGCTAATTGTCTTAGTTGCTCTACCGCAGCAAGTCTTTGTAAATCGGCGGCGATCATTAATACTTTTTTCTTTTTAAATTCTTTTAAATAATTTGCAAGTTTTGCTGTAGTAGTGGTTTTACCGCTACCTTGAAGTCCTGTTATCAAAACAATCGTAGGAGGTTTTGATGTGTAAACGAATCCGTAATTTCCAGGAGCCGTCAATATTTTAATAAGTGTTTTTTCAAGCGCTTTTAAGAAATTAGCCTTTCCTATCCCCGCTTTTTTAGTTTCAATTTCTACGCTTCTTAGCAAATCCTTAACAACCTTAAAATGAACGTCCGATTTTAATAAGTTTTTCTTAAGTTCGTCTAAAGCCTTTTTAAGCGCTTTTTCATCGTCTTTCATTCTTATTTTGTTTATAGCGCCTCTAAAACCGTCACTTATTTTGTTAAACATTTATATCCTTTAAAGTGATTTAATTTCTTTTAATCTTTCTACAATCCAAACTTTTATTAACTCATCGGTTCTTATACCGATTATTTTTGCTTCTTGATCAACAAGTTCATAAATAGAATTCGGAAGTTCTAATTTTAAATTTTTTTTTAATTTCTTTTTAAATTCTTTTAATGTTATAGCTTTTTCAAAATCTAAAAAATCGCTAATATCTTCTTTTTCAAATTTTTCATCAAACTCTTTTGATGTTATTTTCATAATTCTTCTCCTCTTTTTTTCTGCAACGTCTAACACTAATCAGTCTGATATTTGTGCCTCTTAATGTAAATATTGCAACATAACATTTGCCTAAGATTTTAGAAATCAAAGCGTAACGCTTTTCGTTAAACATAACTTTAGCAGGAATCACTAAAGCCGAATCATCATCAAAAAGCTTTTTAGCTTCTTCAAAATCAATTCCATGTTTTTGTTTGTTTATTATACTTTTATTTTCGTCATATTCAAAATTCATTTTCTTTTTTTTCTGTTATCGTTTTGTTCGTTCATTCTAAAATCCTTAGGCTCCGGAGATGTGAAATTATAATCAAATATTTTAAATTTATGATGATGAAGCATTACTCTTTTAAACGGTTTTCCTCCGTATTTTTCATCACCGAGTATCGGATGTTCTATCGCTTTTAAATGCGCTCTTATTTGATGTGTTCTGCCTGTATGGATTACGGCTTTTATTTTTGATTTCGTTCTAAAAGCCAAAATAGGTTCGATTTCACTAACGGCTTTAATTCCGTCTTTTGAAATTTTTGCAATTGCGCCGCTTTTTGTTTTGATGACTTTTATAGGCAAATCTATCTTTATACTCTCCGCTACTATACCGCTAACCCATGCAATGTATTCTTTATAGACGTTTTGTTTTTTAAATTCTTCGATAGCTTTTTTTTTAAAACTTTCGTTTTTGACGAGTATCAAAACTCCGCTTGTTTCTTTATCGAGTCTATGAAGCAAATCATATCCGAAAAGTTTTGCGACTTCTTCGGAGGTGATATAAGCGGGTTTATCGATTGCTATTAAATTTTCGTCTTCAAATATTTTTTTTGCTTTTGGAAATTTTAAGACTTTAAATTTGGTATTTATTGGTAACACTCCTCTTGCTATTTTTATTTTTTTATCTTTCGCAAACACAAGCCCTCTATCTATAAGCTCTTTTGCCGCTCTATTCGAAATACTTTCTTGTTTTGCCAAAAGAATATACGCTTTTTCGTTCAATTATGTCCTTTTTATTGAAATTATACCAATAATTGGTGAAAGTGGTGAAAATGGTGAAAAGTGAAAAGTGAAAAATGAAAAATGAAAAGTGAAAAATGAAAAATGAAA
>CAYSKX010000067.1:0-5154 GCA_964431845.1 uncultured Nautiliales bacterium
TCCTATCGAAGTTGAAATAGAAGGCAGAAAAATAGCGCCCGGACACGGAATGGCGAAAAAAATATTCGTTAAAAAATTCGAATGTCCGGCGTTATAACAGGGTGAAAAAGGGTGAAAAAAAGTGAGGGGTGAAAAAGGGTAAGAAATAGCCTTTTTTCACTCTTTTTCACCTTTTTTCACCTTTTTTCACTTTACTAAATAAGGAGAAAATCATGAAAAAACTGTTTTTAATCATAGGAGCGCCGGGTAGCGGCAAAACAACGGATGCGGAACTTATCAGAAATAGACATCCTCATGTGGTTGAACATTATTCTACAGGAGAGCTCTTAAGAGCTGAAACGGCAAGAGGTAGTGAGCTTGGCAAAATAATATCAAGTTATATAGACAACGGTAATTTGGTGCCTTTAAATATCGTAATTGATACAATCAAAACAGCTATTCAATCAACCGATAAAAAAGTAATTTTAATAGACGGATTTCCAAGAAGCGTAGAGCAGATGAAAGCGTTTGACGAAATGCTAAAAACTACGGACGATATAGAGCTTGTAAGCGTTATTGAAGTTGAAGTTAGTGAAGAGGTGGCAAAAGATAGAGTTCTTGGTAGAGCAAGAGGTGCGGACGACAACGAAGAAGTTTTCAACAACAGAATGAAAGTATATACCGAACCGTTAGAAGAGATTCAAAAATTTTATTCGGCTCAAAACAAATTAATTAAAATCAACGGTGAAAGAACAATCGAAGAAATTGTTGATGAAATGGAAGAAATAGTTAAACAAAAAGCGGGAATTTAATAAAAAGGAAAATAATGAGGGCACTTTTGTCTGTGAGTGATAAAACGGGAATAGTTGATTTTGCTTTAGCGTTAGAAAAGCTTGGATTTGAGATTATTTCAACGGGCGGGACAAGAAAAATTTTACAACAAAACGGAATTAAAGCTATTGATATTAGTGAAATTACGAAATTTCCGGAATGTTTCGGAGGAAGGGTAAAAACTCTAAATCCTTACGTTCATGGCGGGATTTTATATAGAAGCGGAATTGATGATACCGAAGCCGAAAAGCTTGAAATTAAAAGAATCGATTTGGTAGCGGTAAATTTATATCCGTTTAAAGAAACTATCGAAAGGACGGATGATTTTGATGAAATTATCGAAAATATTGATATCGGCGGTCCTACAATGGTTAGAAGTGCGGCTAAAAACTTTAAAGACGTTTTGATTGTTACCGACCCTGCGGATTATGACGTAGTTATTGACGCTATAAAAGAAAAAAAAGATAGTCTAGAATTTAGAAGAAATTTGATGATAAAAGCGTATGAGCATACAGCGGCATACGATTGTATGATAGCAAATTATATGAACGAAAGATTTAACGGAGGATTTGGGGATAAAAGATTTATAGTAGGAAGTAGGGTATTTAATACAAGATACGGAGAAAATCCTCATCAAAGAGGTGCACTTTACGAATTTGAAGATTTTTATAAAGGGCTTAGAGTATTAAAAGGAGAAGCGAGTTTTAATAATTTAACGGATATGAACTCAGCCGTTAAAATAGCTGTGAGTTTAGGTGAAGGTGCGATAAGTATAATAAAACATGCAAATCCGTGCGGTGCGGCAAAAAAAGAAAATTTAATAACTTCATGGCAAAAAGCGCTTGAGTGTGATCCTATTAGTGCATACGGAGGAGTCGTAGCGGTTAACGGAATCGTAACGAAAGAATTAGCCGAAGAGATTAATAAAATTTTCGTAGAGGTTTTAATTGCCGCAACAATTACCGAAGAAGCGGTGAAAGTGTTTGAAAATAAAAAAAGAATAAAACTTTTTGATATTGGTAAAAGCAAACTTGAAATTCCGGGTGATAAGTGGGATTTTAAACATATCGAAGGCGGATTTGTATTTCAAGATGCGGACAAAGTTTTAGAAGATGAAATTATTAATGCAAAATGCGTAACAAATGCCAAAGTTCAAGATAAAAAAGATTTACAAATGGCTTGGAAAATTGCCGCACTTACAAAAAGCAATTGTGTTGTGTTCGTTAAAGATTCGCAAATGGTAGCAATCGGAATGGGAATGACAAGCAGAGTCGATGCAACAAAATGCGCTGTAGAAAAAGCAAAAACCTTAGGACTTGACATTACGGGAAGTGCTCTTGCAAGTGAAGCGTTTTTCCCGTTTAGAGACAGTGTGGATTATGCGGCGAAAGTAGGTGTAAAAGCTATAATTCAACCGGGCGGTTCTATTAGAGACGATGAAGTTATAAAAGCCGCCGATGAAGCCGGAATCGCTATGTATTTTACGGGTAAAAGACATTTTTTTCATTAATATTTTTCATGTTTGCTTCGCAAACGCTAATATGACCACTTCGTGGTCGCTCAAAGCTGAAGGCTTAAAGCAAAATATATGCAATATTATTTTTATTATTAATAATGATACTTAAAAAGCTTTTAGCTTTAGGCTTTCAGCTTTAAGCGTTTGCGTTAGCAAACATGAAAAAAACTTTTAGCGTTTCAAAGAAACTAATAAAAAAGGAGTAACAATGGATTGGTTTGATGAAAATAAATCTCCTAAAGATAAATTTTTTGAAATAGTTTATCATGCGAATAAGAATTTGGTGATTGAAGAACTTGAAGATGTTTTTAAAAGATTGGCGGCGCTTGAGATAATTGCCGAAGAGTGTCTGGGGGATGATGTGGATCAAAAAATAAACGAAATAATGTTTTCGCGCTCAAACGAGCTTGAGGAAGTTCAAACGGATTTTTATATTCATACGATGTCTAAGATACTTACGAAAAATGAATAAAATATTTCTTTTTTTGTTGCCTTTATATTTATTGTCCGAGCCTATAGCTTTTCCTTTTACCGTAGAATTAAAAAAAGACGAAACTCTTTATTTTGATGTTTATTATTT
The DNA here is from genome assembly GCA_964431845.1 of uncultured Nautiliales bacterium. GTDB lineage: Bacteria > Campylobacterota > Campylobacteria > Campylobacterales > Nautiliaceae > Nautilia. The sequence goes on from CAYSKX010000067.1 coordinate 2,907, forward strand.
AAACAGAACATATCCTTTTAAATTTAGATGGACTTTGTATATAAACGATATTTTAACCGTTCTTTACAGATATGATAATTTTCCGCGTCAAGTAGAGCTATACAAAAATCCTCCTCTTAATACGTTCAAAGTGCCTATTGCGAAAATTCCGAAAAATTATCCCTATTTTTATATAGAATTTAAAGATTTTAATGATAAAATTGCAACGTTTGAAATATATTTAATGAATGACGAAGAAGTAAGGGTCGATTATAAAGGTAAAAAATGAGATATTTTGAAATAATGAGCGAAATGTTCGGTGATTTTGAAGAATATAAAGATATACGAAAAGGTAAAGGTATAAGAGCGAAATTAGTAACCATTATTAATCCTAAGGCTGAAAAACTCGCTGCGATTGTAGAATCTATACATCTTGCAAGTTTGCTTCATGACGATGTAATAGACGAAGCCGACACAAGAAGAGGAATACCTTCTATAAATGCCAAATATGGAGATAATACCGCTGTAATGCTCGGAGATATAATATACTCAAAAGCCTTTTACGAGCTTATAGATTTCGGAAGCGAAGTTGCTAAAATCGTTGCTAATGCAGTTTATTTGCTTTCGATAGGCGAACTTGAAGATGTGAAACTTTCAAAAAGTATAAATCTTAATAAAGATAAATACATACAAATGATTTATAAAAAAACGGCATCTTTAATAGAAGCCGCATGTAAAGCGGCGGCGGTGAGTGCTGGATTTGATAGTGAGAAATTTGCACTTTACGGCAAAAATATAGGTGTAGCGTTTCAGATAATAGATGATTTGCTTGATGTTACGCAAGACGAAAAAACACTCGGAAAACCTTCAATGCATGATTTTTATGAAGGTAAAATGACACTTCCTTATATATATCTTTTCGAAGTTTTAGAAGAAGATAGAGAAAAATTTATAAGTTTTTACGGCAAAAAACTTCAACCCTCTCAAAAAGAATGGATTGTTAGTAAAATGCAAGAATTCGGCATAATCGAAAAATGTTACGACGAAGCGAAAGAATTGATAAGAATTGCAAAAGAATCTATCAAAGAATATGATATTAAAGAATTGGAAATTATCGCTGATAAGGTGGTAGATAGAAAATTTTAAATTTTTTAAACTATTTCGTTAAAAAGTTTTTCATAAATTTTCGCTTCTTGACTTTGCGGAAATCTTTCCACTACGCTTATTTTTTCAAAAGGCATAGATTCTATTAAATCACTTTTTGGTATGTATGTTTTTAGATATTGTGATTTCGGAAGTTTAAGGACTGCTTGTATTATTTTTTTGTGAGAAGATTTGTTTTCGTAACCGTTTATGAAAAGTTTTATATTTTTTGCAAGTTTTGTTTGTAAGATTTGATTGTATGTTCTAAGCGATAAAATGTTAGGTAAAACCGGCACTAATATGATATCGGAATGTTTGAGCAAATCTTTTGTCAGAGTATTAAGCGTTGCCGGTGCGTCTAAGATTATAAAATTATATCTTTTTTTTAGTATTTTAAGTAATTCGTTCATTTTGTTTTTATACTCTTCAAGCTTCGTATCCGCAGGAATTATATCTATGTTTTCAAATTGTGTCGATTTAATTACTTTTTCTACGGGTTTATTGAATATATATCTTTTCTTAGGCTTTTTGCTGAAAAAATAGCTACTTGCTCCTTGTATATCCAAATCCCAAAGCAAACTTTTACCTCTTTTTGCGGCAACACTTATTAAATTTACGGACGTGGATGTTTTACCCACTCCTCCTTTTATGTTGTATAAAGATATTATCATTAAAATCCCTTAAATTTCCTTATATAAAAAGTTGAGCTCTTTGAAAAATATCACTTTGAAAAAATATTTACAGTGCAACGATTGAAATTTCAAATCACTAAGTGTGGTTTTTTGAAAAAAATGATCTTTTTCAAAGAGTTCAATTATTCATAAAATTTTATTTCAAAATCGCTTATGTCTTTTTTTGAAAAAATCCCAATTTTATCGCCGAGCATATTTACAAAGCTAATAAGCGATTCCATTTCTTCATCTTCAATATCGCCTACGATAATACTTACTTTCTTTGACGAATCTATTAAATATAAAACACCGCTTATTTCTTCAAGAGTGGTTAAATGTTTTTTGATTTGTATTTTAATTCTTACACTTTTTAATATATCTACATAATCTTCAAATTCATCCGTTTCTTTTAACTTTTCGTCATATATTTCGAAAACATAAGCAAGTCTTGCAAG
>CAYSKX010000068.1:0-5144 GCA_964431845.1 uncultured Nautiliales bacterium
TGCAATAAAGAATTATTTGAATTTTTAAGTTCAAAGAGGTCAAAAGTTAAAAAGTTGAATTTCTTTTAGTTACTCACACTCAACCACCAACAATTCCTCCATATCCACTCTTCACCATCAATTTCACCTCAATCTATAATCCAAAATCAAAAATTTTGCTATAATTTTATAAAAGAATAGAAAATCAAAAAGCGGGGTCCCCGAAAAATCGTCAGATTTTTTGGGGTGTAGAGAGAATGGATATAATTAAAATTCATAATTCAAAATTAAAAAAGGAATATCGTGCCTAAGAGCGGATTTGTAGGAATTCTCGGCAAACCGAATGCCGGTAAATCGACTCTTCTTAATTGGTTGCTCGGAGAAAAAATCGCTTTGGTTTCTCCGAAAGCTAACGCAAGCAGAAAAAGAGTAAATGCTATTGTAATGTATAAAGAAAATCAAATTATTCTTCTTGATACTCCCGGTCTTCACGAACAAGAAAAACTTTTAAACAAATTTATGTTAAAAGAAGCTTTAAAGGCACTCGGTGATAGCGATTTGGTGCTTTTTTTGGCGGATGTTAGAGATGATTTGAACGGATATAAGTGGTTTTTGGAGCTTAATACTAAAAAAATCCCTCATATCGTTGTGCTTACGAAAACGGATTTAGTTCAAAAAGATGAAATTGTTAATAAAACAAATGAATATAAAAGCTTAAACGAAGCTTTGGAAATTATTCCTATAAGTGCGGTAAAAGGTGATGGGAAAGAAGAACTTCTTGAGGCGATTATCAAATATTTGCCCGAACATCCTTACTATTTTGACCCCGAAATAATTTCAACCGAACATGTAAAGGATATTTATAAAGAATTAATAAGGGAAGCTTTATTTGAAAAGCTTGGTGACGAATTGCCTTATGAGAGCGATATTTTGATAGATAAAATAGAAGAATATGAACATATGGATAAAGTATATGCTACTATCGTTGTGCTTCGCTCTTCTCAAAAAGGAATGATAATAGGCAAAAAAGGAAAAAAAATAAAAGAAATAGGTATATATGCAAGAAAATTATTAGAAGAGTTTGCCGGAAAAAAAATTTATCTCGAGCTATACGTTAAAGTGGTGCCCGGATGGAGCAAAAATAAAAAAATGCTTGAAGAATTAGGATATGAAGTGGAGTTATGAAAAAACCGAAATTTTTCGGATTTAAAATAAAAAAATTCAATTATGATATTGATAAAATCATCGGAATAGACGCTAATAACGATAAATTTATCCTTGATAAAAAACAAAAAATCATTAAGCGTTATAACGAACGTTTAAAATCGAACGCTCTTTTATCGACTTATATACCTATAGAAGAAGTTATTTTTTATACTTTCGAAACGGAAAAAAACATCCTTTCTAAAATCAATATCGACGATTTTGTTGAAGTTAAAGTATATGAAGAGGCGGGTATCGAAGAGAGCGAAAAATATTTCATTAAATACAAAATTAATTCTAAAAACGAAAAAACGGTTAAAATCGAAACGATTATCGTTTCTTATTCTTTTATTGAAAACGGATACGAAAAAATAATCAACGAAACGGGATATATCGATTATATATCTTTTCCTGCTTTTTCTTACGAAATATTATATGAAGAAAAAATTATTCAAAAAGCGAATGATTTGTTTGTGGTTTTTTTGGAAGATAAAATATTTTTAACATTTTATAGCGAAGGAGAATTGTTAAACGTTCTTATTGTTTCTGGAGGACTTGATAAGATATACGAATCCTTAAATTCGGAAGAAATTTCCGATATTAACGAATTCAAAGAGCTTTTGATAAAAAAAGGCATAAACGATTCGAAATACGAAAACGATAAAACGGTATGCGAAACGATAAAAAAAAGATTTTTATCTCTTGCGGATATCATAAACGCTCAAATTGAAAAAACTGTTTTAAAATACAACTTAAATGGTATCGATAGAATATATATAACCTCCGAATACGGTAATATCGAAGGATTGGACGATTATATGCGAAAAACGCTCAAAACGGACACATTTGAGTTTAATTTTTATCAAGAATATTATTTCGATAAACTTTTAAATCCGTTTTTGATGTTTTGTATGTTTGAAGCGCATTACGCTTATAAGCATATGAGACAAATTTATAATTATTCGATAAAATTAAGAAAACCTAGACTTTTTTACAGACGTAGCGGTAAATTGTTGTTAACGTTTATAAGTTGTGTCGTAGTAATGGGAATATATCCGTTTTATTTATATTTTCAAGGAATATCATACGAAAAAAAGAATAAATATTTACAATCGAAAATTGATAAAGCGGTGCTTATGAATACGAAATTGACCGAAAAAGCGAACGAATTGCAAAAACAATTGAAAATTATAAAGAAAGAGTGTGAAAAATATAAAAAAAACATAACGAATATTAAACGTTTGATTAAAGCCGTATATGATTTTAAATATTCTTATATCCCTAAGAGTTCCGAATTGGTGGATATTGTTTTAATTATGAGGGAAAACGAAATTTATTTGGATACGCTAAAATATGATGAGGGAGTGTTTGTAGCGAATGTTTTTTCCTTTGAGGACAATCGAATTTCTAATTTCGTAGATGCTTTGATAAAAAAGTATTTTTTTGTAGAGTCGGATAATATAATATTCAACGATAAAAAATACAAAACTTCAATTAGGATAAAAGAGTGATATCCACGGATAAAATAGATGATTTTTTGGATTCTAAATCTTTAAAAGATATAATGATAATATATTTGATGGTAATATTGTTATGCGGATATGTCTGTTTTTATTTTTTATTGCCTTATGCGAAAACGTTTAAAAACACTCGTTTAGACATATACGCTCAAAAAAAATCTCAACTTCAAACGCTACGAGCAATGACGGATGCTATTAATATTAAAACGGTGTTTTTAAAAAAACATATTAAAAATTTAATCGTAGAAAAAAATAAATTGCAACTTCAAAACGATTATTATAATAAATTATCGGATATGCTAAAAGTTATCGAATTTAATCGGCAACAATGCGATAAATATGTTAAAAGTTTGATATCCAACGCAAAAAAAGAGGATTTGAAAATATTAAGTTTTAATAGTAAAATTTTTAATGAAAATAAAAATATAATTAACAAAAAAGCAGAAATAAATTTAACGCTAAAAGGAGAATATAAGAATTTATTACGTTTTATTTATCTGTGCGAAAATATGAAAAATTTATTAAGAATTGAAAATATGTCGATAAATAAAAATAAAATTTTTAAGATAAAATTTGTTTTATACGGATTTGAAAAATGAAAAAATCGATGTTTTTGATAGTGTTTACAAATCTTGCTTTTGCGGAAGAAAATTATGCTCGATATATTGATAAAATAATTAATTATCATTATGAAATACGAAATTTAAATAACATTCGCACTCCGTTTTACGAACCGATAAAATGCGATTTTGTAAAAAATCGAATTACAAAAATCAAAATATCGCTTTTGTCGATATTCGAAAATAAAGCATATGTAAAAATCGAGCGATATTATGCGCAAAAATTAATATCCGCAACAAAAAAATGGATAAACGTAAAAGAAAAAATTAATAATTGCGAATTGTTAAAACTTAATAATACCGATGCAATATTTAAATGCAACGATAAAATATTATATAAAACTACGAATAAAGAAATATTCTTAAAAGTCAAATAATGAAACGATTGATATTGATTTTGTGTATTGCCGTTTTGGCGTTTTGTGATTGCAAAAATAGGCTTTTTACTTATTCGAACGGTATCGATTCGAAAGAGAGATTATCTATTGAGGAGTTTTTGAATCTTTTAGTAACCCAGCAATGCGGTGTAAATATCGTTTATAAAGATAAAAAAGTTTCGGAAATTCTTAGCAAAAAAATGCCTTTTGTAAGAATTAAAAATTATACGCTTAAAAAAATATTAAATTTGATTTTATGCGAAAGAGGACTTTTTTATTCGTTAGAAAACGATATTTTGAAAATAAGTTATTATAAAACAAAAACCTATAAACTTGATTTTATTTCCGATAATAGAATAGGAGAGAGTAATCTCGATACGATAGAGAGTAAAATAAAAAACGAATATAAATTTGATTTTTGGGATAAAGTTTCAAATAACATAAATACCATACTAAAAAATATTTCGAATGATTTTAAACCGCCCGTTATAGATAAAACCGTAGGATTAATAACCGTTACGGGAACTAAAAAACAAATTGAAGCGATAGACAAATATATCGATATGATGCTTAAGCGACTTACGAAAGAAGTTTTGATAGATGTTAAAATCTACACCGTCGAACTTTCTTCTTCTCATAAAACGGGAATCGATTGGTCTAAATTTTCTATTAATCTTAATAAAACCGACACCCCTTTAAAAGGCGCTTATATAATCGGCTCAAAATCGGTATTTAGCGAAGCGACATTCGATATCGAAGGTTTTTTAAATTTTTTAGCTCGAAACGGCAACGTAAATTCTCTTTCGAATCCTAAGATTTTGACGCTTAATAATCAAAAAGCGATAATTAGCGTAGGAGATACCGTTTATTATAAATATGCTTCTAAAATAACAACGGATAAAAACGGAAATCCCAATACCGAATATACGATAGATTCCAAATTCGTGGGCATTGTGCTTGATATTACTCCTCAAATAAGCGATAGCAATGATATTATTTTAAGTATCTCTCCTAAAATCAGTGCTTTTAAAGACGCTACTCAATTAGCAGATAGTTCAAGAGATATGCCACCGGATACGAAAGATAATACGATGCTTAGTATCGTTAGATTAAAAAACAATCAAACGTTAATTTTTGGAGGTATTATTGAAAACGACGAAGCGTTCGAAATAAACGGCATTCCCATATTAAAAGAAATTCCGTTGATTAAATATCTGTTTTCTTCAAAAGAAAAAATAACATCTTCAAAAGAATTGGTTTTTGTTATTACGCCTCATGTCGTTAATTTTAATACTAATTAAAATATAGAAAAATAAAATTATAAACCATATTCTCAGATTTGGATTTTTTACGAATTTGAAATTTATTTTTGTTTATTCTTAATTAATATCTGACCTTACGCAAAAAGGCACAATAATTGCTAATAATGAATATGAGAGATATGG
>CAYSKX010000069.1:0-5132 GCA_964431845.1 uncultured Nautiliales bacterium
TATATCAAATTTTTGTAAAAACAAAACCCTTTTATTCAATAATTTTTTCTTTTGTGGGGTTGATTATTTTTATATTATCTTTGTTTTTGTTTCATAAATTACATTTGAAAATAGAGGATTTGATAAAGGAGTTAAAATGAGCTATGAATTTATAATACCGATTGTTTTTTTAATTATTTTAGCTTGTCTTATTGTCTTTTCAATGCTTTGGGTTGTAAGGCAAGCTGAATTAGATGTAAAAAAAATAAAAGAGTTATCATGATAGTAGCAGCGAATTTTAAAACGAACAAAACAAGAAAAGAAGTTAAAAGATATATCGAAAAACTAGACGGTGTAAATTTCGGCTGTGTCAAGGTTGCGGTTTTTCCTCCCGCAACGGCGTTATTTGAGAGGGAATATATAGGAGCGCAAAACGCTTATCCATGCATAAAAGGTGCATACACGGGAGAAATAGGGCTTGAGCAGTTGGATGAATTTAATATCAAAAAAATTTTAATAGGACACAGTGAAAGACGTCATATTCTTAAAGAATCACAAACCTTTATAACCGAAAAATTTAATTTTTTTAAAGAAAATAATTTCGAAATTTATTATTGCATAGGTGAGCCTCTTGAAGTAAGAAAAAAGGGAATCGATGAAGTTATCAATTATTTAAAAGCGCAATTTGTAGGAATTGATCTTAATTACAATAAATTAATACTTGCTTATGAGCCTGTTTGGGCAATAGGCACGGGAGTTAGCGCAACCACTCAAGAGATAAAAGAAACTCATGCAAAAATAAGAAATTTCACAAAAAAACCTATACTTTACGGAGGAAGCGTAAAAGTAAATAATATTAAAGAGATAATTTCATTGGATAATGTGGATGGAGTATTGGTAGGAAGTGCGAGTTTGATTGTTGATGATTTTATTAAAATGATTGAAACGGCTAAGGAAATTTGAATTACTGTCTTTTTTAGAGGGATTTTTTATTGATTTAGCGACTATATTTTCCGTTATTGCTTATTTATTTTCAAATCATAGTGAAAATGTAAGCATTTTTTTACAATTTATGCATTAATTATACCAAAAAACAAAACAAATCTGACATTTTCACCATTTTCACTTTTCACTATTTGTAAGTTTTGATGAAAGTGGTGAAAGTGTGAAAATTGTAAGAGTTTTTTTGGTAATGGTATTATTTTAATAGTCGTTGATGTGGTAATTGCCGTTTTAATTTTTAAAAATATTAAAAAACTAAAGGAGATGTGATGTTTTTTCAAATATTTGCTATGTTTTCAATTACTATTTTTTTATTGTTTCTTCTTTACGAATTTTATAAAATGACAAATTTCTTAACAAAGGATAGCAAATGATTATGCAAGGTAAAAAAGGATTAATTATAGGTGTAGCGAATAACCGCTCAATTGCATACGGTATTGCAAAAGCTTGTAAAACTCAAGGTGCCGATATTATTCTTACGTATCAAAACGAAAAATTACAAAAAAGAGTTCAAAAAGTTGCGGATGAATTGGAGGTAAAAAACATTTATCCTCTTGACGTATCTAAACCTGAAGAAATTGAAGCTTTGAAAGAAGCTATCGAAAAAGATTACGGAAAAATAGACTTTTTGGTTCATTCCGTAGCGTTTGCGCCGCGCGAAGCGCTTGACGGTAAATTTATCGATACGACCAAAGCGGCATTTAATACCGCTATGGAAATTAGCGTATATTCGTTAATAGAAGTCGTTCAAAAGTTAGAGCCGATATTAAACGATAATGCTTCTATTCTTACATTAACATATCTTGGAAGCACTCGTTATATTCCTCATTATAATGTTATGGGGGTTGCAAAAGCGGCACTTGAAGCGAGTGTGAGATATTTGGCTGTTGATCTCGGAGAGAGAAAAATAAGAATCAACGCCCTAAGCGCCGGACCTATCAAAACCTTAGCGGCAAGTGGTATAGGTGATTTTAGTGAAATTCTTAAATACAATGAAAAAAATTCACCGCTAATGAAAAACGTCACTATTGAAGAGGTAGGAAATAGCGGCATGTATCTTTTAAGCGACCTCTCAAGCGGCGTAAGCGGAGAAGTTCATTTTGTTGATAGCGGATACAATATAATGGGAATGCCGAGATATGAACGTAAATAAGAAGCAAAAACGAAAAAGTTCGATTTTTGATATTTTTTGTGAATTTTAGTAAAATACAAATAAAAAAGGTTTTTTTATGAAAGTATTATTAATAAAAGACGTAAAAGGCTTAGGAAAAGCCGGAGAGATTAAGAACGCAAAAGACGGATATGCGAGAAATTTTTTGATACCGAAAGGCTTTGCTAAGGTGGCGACGGATGAAGTTATAAAAGAGTGGCAAAAAGAGCAAAAAAGAAAAGAAGAAGAGCTAAAAAAAGAACTTGCAAAACTTGAAGAACTTAAAAATAAAATAGAGTCCGTTACTTTACTTATCAAACATAAGCTTGGAGCGAACGGACAATTATACGGAGCTATCACAAACAAAGAAGTAGCCGAACATTTACATCAAAAAGGCATAGAAATAGACAAAAAGCATATTGAAATGAAGCAAATTAAAACAGTAGGTGAATGGATAGCGGATGTAAAATTAGGTCATGGTATTCATGCAAAATTGAAATTGATAGTCGAGGGTGAATAATGAAAATCAATTTGGAAGCCACAACGATATTAGGGTATAAAAAAGACGGTGTTGCCGTAATAGGCGGAGACGGACAAGTTACGTTCGGACATACCGTCCTTAAGGGTAACGCTACAAAAATTAGAAAACTATACAATGGCAAAGTATTGGCGGGATTTGCCGGAAGCACCGCTGATGCTTTTATTTTATTTGATATGTTTGAAAGTAATTTAGAAAGCAGAAAAGGTGATTTAGTTAAGTCGGTAATTGATTTTGGAAAAGCTTGGAGAAAAGATAAATATCTAAGACGTCTTGAAGCGATGATGATAGTTTTAAATGAAAAGCATATTTTTATTTTAAGCGGAAACGGAGACGTGGTAGAACCGGAAGATGGAGAACTTGCGGCTATAGGTAGCGGTGGAAATTACGCCATATCCGCTGCAAGGGCATTATCTAAGCATTCGAATTTATCTCCTGAAGAGTTAGTTAAAGAGTCTTTAAATATAGCGGCTGATTTGTGTATATATACCAATCATAATATTAAAATTTTAAAAATATAAAAGGAATAAAATGAATATGACTCCAAAAGAAATAGTTGTGTATTTGGATGAATATATTGTCGGACAAAAAGAAGCCAAAAAAACAATAGCCGTCGCACTTAGAAACAGATATAGAAGAATGCGTCTTCCTAAGGAATGGCAAGACGATATTATGCCTAAGAATATATTAATGATAGGACCTACCGGTGTCGGTAAAACTGAAATAGCGAGAAGAATGGCGAAAATGATGAAACTGCCTTTTATAAAAGTTGAAGCTAGTAAATATACTGAAGTCGGGTTTGTCGGGCGCGATGTCGAAAGCATGATAAGAGATCTTGTTAATAATTCTATGAATCTAGTAAGAGCGGAAATGGAAGAAGTAAGCAAAGAAAAAATCGAAGAAAGCGTAATAGAAGAAATTACCAAAAAATTATTGCCTCCCCTTCCGAAAAACGCACCCGAGCAAAAACAGGTAGAATATAAACATTCGTTTGAAAAAATGAAAGAGCGCGTTAGAAAAGGTGAAGTCGATCATCTAAAAATCCTTATCGAACTTGAAGAATCTTTCGAGGGTGACGATAATTTACCTCCCGAAATGTTAAAAGCGCAAGAGAGTATCATAAAAATAGTAGGAATTTTTAACAAAAGTAAAGAAAAAAAAGAAGTTACGGTAAAAGAAGCAAAAGAACTGTTGAAAAAAGAAGTTGCCGAAAGAATTATCAGTAAGGAAGAATTAAAAGCCGAAGCGTTAAAAAGAGCAGAAAACGGGATAGTATTTATTGACGAAATAGATAAAATCGCCGCTACCGGAAATCAAAGACAGGACCCTAGCAAAGAAGGCGTTCAAAGAGATTTGTTGCCTATCGTGGAAGGCTCTACCGTTAATACGAAATACGGATACGTAAATACCGATCATATTTTATTTATTGCTGCAGGTGCGTTTCATGTAAGTAAACCGAGCGATTTGATTCCCGAGCTTCAAGGTAGATTTCCTTTAAGAGTGGAATTGCAAAGTCTTGACGAAGAAGCGTTATATCAAATACTTACGCGTCCTAAACATTCGTTAATTAAGCAGTATCAAAAATTGCTTGAAGTGGAAGAAGTTAATTTGGTATTTGAAGAAAAAGCACTTAGAGAAATAGCGAGATATGCCCTCTTAGCTAATGAAAAAACGGAAGATATAGGCGCAAGACGACTTCATACGGTAATTGAAAAAGTATTAGAAGATATAAATTTCGAAGCTGACGAATATAGCGGAAAAGATTTTGTAATAAATGAAGAGTATATTAAAGATAAACTTGAAGATATAGTTGAGAGTGAAGAGATAACTAAGTATATATTATAATTAAGAATGGAGAATTAATTTTGAATTTCCGTTTACCGTTTTAGGTTTTCTGTTTTCCGAATGTTAGTGTGTAGTGTTAGGTGGGAAATGAATAGTGAAAAATAAAACTGCCCGCTTTTATGTATATATTTTACTCTAAGCTTCTTAGCTATAATATCCAAGAAAAAGAACAGAATAAAAAATAAATGGGTAAAAATGCCAAGAGGTAAAAAATACAGCGCAGAATTTAAAGTGAAACTTGTATTGGAAGTATTAAAAAATGAGAAGAGTTTAAACCAAATAGCACAGGAGAATAATGTATTGCAAAGAATTTAATGAATTGGAAAAAACAATTTTTAGAAAATGCGCAAATAAATGGAACCGAGCAAAGCAGTGAAAGAATACAAAGAACAAATAAAAGAACTTGAAAAAAAAGTTGACAAATATGCAAAAACCGTTGCAAGCTTACGAGCAAAGGGACTAGGCAGTGGAAAAGCTAGAGAAAAGGACTTATCGACTAAAAGAAGATTAGTTCAAGCTGATAATAACGAAACGTTGTCTAATGCAAAAAAACACGAATTATTAATATAATACCAAAAAACAAAACAAATCTGACATTTTCACCATTTTCACTGTTTT
>CAYSKX010000070.1:0-5121 GCA_964431845.1 uncultured Nautiliales bacterium
TAATATGGAAGCGGTACTAAGCCGCAGAATTGCAGATAGAAGAATTTATCCGGCTATTGATATTCTTAGATCCGGAACCAGAAAAGAAGAGTTGCTTTTAACTACGGAAGAACTTGCTAAAGTTTGGGCGATTAGAAATATTATAAGCGAAATGGATGAAATAGAAGCGCTTAAATTGATGTATTCCAAAATGCTTAAGACAAAAAACAATCAGGAGTTTTTGAGTATAATAAATGAATAGATGCGGAATATTCGACAGCGGAATAGGGGGGCTTAGTGTTGCCTCCGAAATTTTAAAATCAAAACTTTTCGATGAAATTATATATTTCGGCGATACGGCAAGGGTTCCGTATGGAAACAAAAACGAATCTACGATAGTTCGTTATTCTCTCGAAGCGCTTGAATTTTTAAAAAATTTCGATATTGATTTTTTGGTTGTGGCTTGTAATTCGGCAAGTTCGGTGGCTATCGAGGAATTACAAAAAGAAGCGAAATTCCCGGTAGTAGGTGTTATAGAAGCCGGAGTCAAAGCGTTAAATGCCGATAAAAACTCCGAAATCCTTTTAGTCGGGACTCGTAGGACGATAAATAGCGCAAAATATCAAAAAATGCTTAAAAGTAAAGGATATGAAAACATCCTCTCAATTTCCACTCCTCTTTTCGTGCCTTTAGTGGAAGAGAATATAACCGAAGGCAAAATAGTCGATGAAGTTTTTGATTTATATTTTCAAAATATCGATAAATCCGAAATTGATTATATTATTCTCGGTTGCACTCATTATCCGTTTTTAGCAAAAACTTTTAACAAACACTTTCCTAACGCAAAACTTATTCATTCGGGAGACGCAATTGTCAGTATGCTAAAAAACGAATATAATTTAAAAGAAAAACAAAAAACGAATATCAAACTTTTCGCTTCAGACAATCCGGAAGAGCTAAGAAGTAAAGCAAGAAAATGGCTTAATTCTTGATATAATTATGTACTTAATTATGTAAGGGGTGTGTTATGGAAGTGGTTACGATGAGTGAAGCAAGAAATAATTTAAAAAATATTTTTGATAAAGTCTATTATGATAATAATGAAATTATTATTCACAGAAAAGGTAAAGAAAGTGTTGTTATGATATCTCTTGAAGAGTTTAATTCTTTGAAGGAAACGGAATATTTAATGAAAAATCCTGCAAATAAGGAATGGATAAAAAAATCAATTCAAAATGCAAGAGCGGGGAAAAAATGTATAAAGAGATATAATGAAAGTTGCTTTTACTGATGAAGGATGGGAAGATTATTTATACTAGCAAAAAGACGATAAAAAAATTCTAAAAAAAATCAACGAATTAATAAAAGATATTAAACACCGTCCTTTTGACGGAACAGGAAAGCCGGAACCTTTAAAATTCGATTTTTCTGGATGTTATTCAAGAAGAATCAATATTGAACATAGACTTGTATATATGGTGGATGAAGATGAAATAACGATTATCGCTTGTCGTTATCATTATTATTAATTTTCTCAAGCTTAAAAAGCTGCGGTTTAATTACAATTTCTTGCATTACTAAATGAGCGGGAGAGTTTATTGTGTTTTTTACTATTTCGGCGATGTCTTCCGGTTTTATGTGGGCTAATTCGTTGGATGAGGGTTTGAAAAAGGTGTTTTTATGAAAGTTCGTAAGTGTCAAATCCGGCACTATCGTGCATACTTTTACTCTCGATTTTCTTGCTTCCTCAAAAAGTGAAACGCCGAAATGCCTAAGCGCCGCTTTTGTAGCGCCGTAAACCACTCCGAATTTAGCCGGATGAATGGCTGAGGTTGAGGAGATGTTGATTATAAAACCTTTGTTTTTTTTAATACTTTTGAGATGATTTTTTGTTAGTATCATAGGTGAGAGGAAATTTACGTTTATCATTTCTTCTATTTTTTCTAATCTTATATCTTCAAACTGTCCGAAATATCCGACTCCGGCATTGTGTATAATACCGCTTACGTTTTCTATTTGTATTTTTTTTACTTTTTCAATATCGTTAAAATCTATTTTGATATCGCAGTTTCTGCATAACGTGATAATTTCGTAATTTTTAAGCTTTTGTTTTATGGCTTTTCCGATACCGCTACTTGCGCCTGTGAGGAGTATTTTCATTATTGTTGAACCCTTTTTTATGCTATTTTAGTGTAAATGTTTTTTTGTGTCAATCTTGATAAATTATCCATTAATCAAATTTTTAACATATTCGATAATTTCTCTTTCGTCTTTGTATCTTGCTTGGTTGTTTTTAATTTCATAAGGATACCATGTTACGGCAGAGAGGCGGATTTTTTTTAGTTTTTTTAAAAAGTCTTTATTCATTCTAAAAGCGCCGAGTTCGATGTTGATTTTTGATAAATCGAGTTCTTTTCTTAGATAATTGATGAAATTTTTATATACTTTTTCGAAATTATCCGTTTTTATAATCGGATCAATTGCTATTTCGACGTTATATCCTTTATCAACGGCAAGTTTTAGCGCTTTTATGCGTTTTTCAAGCGATGGGGCTTTTTTTTCGTATTCGGTTACTTCATTAGGAGAGAGGGAAAATCCGAGTAGGAAATTTTTCGGAGGGTTGCTTGGGAGTTTATCGACATTCGCTGATTTTGTTCGGCTTTCTATGAATAAATCTTTTCTATCGTTTGCTAAATGTATCCATTTTTTATGAAAAGGATAAATACCTTCAAATGCAAGCAAGTCGGATTCGTAGCTTATGGCTATGTATGCGTTTTTTAGTTTAGAAGCAGCTTTTATAAAATCATCTTCATTTACGAATATTACGGGATATCCGCATGGATACATTCCGCCGAGATAACAATATTCGCAATTATAAACACATCCGAGTATCTGCGTTGAATAATAAAATTCATCAAAGCCTCTATTGTTGCAAAACCCGCTGCCTTTGTATAAAAAGTTGTCGTTTTTTTTAGCTAAAATCAAAACGTTTTTTGACTTTTGGAGATTGAAATTTTGACGGCTTCTATTGAAAATATCTTTGTAATGTTTTATTGGTATGATTTTGGGATTGAATTTTTTGATTATATATTGTGTGAAGTTTGTGTTATAAATTTGCTCTTCAATATAACATATCAAGTTACGAACCTTTTTTAAAAGTGTATCAAAAAAATGTGAAAGAAAATGAAAAAGGGTGAAAAAAAGGTGAAAAACAAAGCGCCTGCTTTAGCTGGTAAACAATATAAAATATAAAGTGAAAAGCAAAAAATGAAAAATGTAAAATTGTTTGTTTTTTTGAAGCATTTTTTTTAAAATGTTAGTTAATTAAAAAATTTCAAATATTAAAGAACATAAAAAACAACAATTTCTCTCAATTTTGATAAAATTTATAAAATATATTTCCGAAAAAGGAATTTAATGTATAACCTGCCATTTGAAGTTACACTAAAAATAATTAATTTAATAAGCGAAGTATCAGAAAAAATCGGTTCTCTTATAGCTCCTCCCGCAAGCAATATTACTAAATTAATGAGTAATTTATTTGAGTGGTTAAATGTTGCAGAATTACATCCTTTGATTGTCAGTAGCGTTTTTTATTATGAGTTTGAGTTTATTCATCCTTTTGTAGATGAAAATGGGAGGACTGGAAGGTTTTGGCGGACATTAATGCTTTACAGTTGGAAAAATATATTTAAATATTTACCAATTGAATTACTAATCTATAAAAATCAAGATGAATATTATACAGTAATAAAAAAATCAACCGAAACCGGAAGTTTAACTTCTTTTATCGAGTTTATGTTAAAAATCATACTTGATACTTTAAACACCCTCAAGTTATCTCACAAGCTACTTTTCAAGATGAAAAAGAGAGAAAAATTATTGAATTTTGCCAATTCTAAATTTGTGTAAGATATATAAAAATGAATAAATAAAGTGAAAGGAGAAGAAATGAAATTGTTTAAAGGTTTATTGAGTGTGGCGGTTGCAGTGAGTTTTTCTTTTGCGGCCAATTATGTTATTAAATTTTCACATGTGGTTTCGTCAAATACGCCAAAAGGTAAAGCGGCTGATTATTTTGCGAAAAGGGTAGGGGAGCTTAGTGGCGGAAAAATTAAGGTTGAAGTATATCCTAACGCACAGCTTTGCAGCGATAAAGTGGTTTTAAGAAAAATGAAATTCAATGCCGTTCAAATGGCGGCTCCGAGTTTTTCTAAATTTACGGGATTAGTGCCTCAGCTTGCACTGTTTGATTTGCCTTTTCTTTTAAATGATGCAAATCATTTACATAAAGTGTTGGACACAGAAGTAGGAGCTAAACTTCTTGATATGGTTAATAAAAAAGGATATGTCGCACTTGCGTATTGGGATAACGGTTTTAAACAAATGAGTAATTCGAAAAGAGCCTTAATTAAGCCAGAAGATGCCAAAGGATTGAAATTTAGGGTTATGAGTTCAAAAGTATTAATCGAACAATTTAAAGTGCTTGATGCAATTCCTGTTGTTTTGCCGTTTAGTGAGACATATTTAGCGCTTCAGCAAGGTGTAGTTGACGGACAGGAAAATACGTTTTCAAATATTTATACCAAAAAGTTTTATGAAGTTCAAAAATATATAACTATTTCAAATCATGGCTATCTCGGATATATGGTTGTTATGAGTAAAAAATTCTGGAATAAATTACCTGCCGATATGAAAGCCGTTATCAAACAAGCTATAAAAGAAGCTACCGAAAAAGAAAGAATTTGGGCAAAAGAGCTTAACGATTCTCAATTCGCCAAAATTAAAGCATATGCTGATAAAACCGAAAAACTTCAAATCATCAAACTTACAAAAGAACAAAGACAAAAATGGGTAAAAAAACTAAGAAGTATATATCCGAAATTTTACGGAATAATAGGAAAAGAATTAATTGAAAAAACAATTAAAGCCGGTGAATGAATCTTTTGGAATCAATCGACAAAATTATAGGATTGATAAATGATTTATAGCCTCTTTTCGGAATTGTCGCCGGAGTTCTTTTGGTTTTTCAATGTTATTGCGAGATTTGTTTTTCATGAAAGTATTGATTGGGCGTTTGAGCTTACTAATACCAAAAAACAAAACAAATCTGACATTTTCACTATTTGTAAGTTTTGGTGA
>CAYSKX010000071.1:0-5112 GCA_964431845.1 uncultured Nautiliales bacterium
AATAATAGCTCATATTCAAAATCCCGTAGATCATATAAAAATAACGGGAAACATTGTTGATAATAAAAAATATTATATTGTTGATACGATTTATCAAATAGCTTTAAAACAGCATATTTCAAACAAATATATATTAGCTCTTTTACATTCTAATCTTATCAATTGGTATGTTTATCGTTTTATTTTTGCAAAAGCAATTAGAACGTTTCAATTTACATCCAATACGATAAAAAAACTACCAATCCCTCAAATCCCCAAATCATTTGATAAATATCTTGAAAATATAGAATATTTAATGAATATGCCGAAAAAAGATAAATATGATAAATATACAAAATTTCCCGTTGCTTTTATTGACGGTAGAGAAGTTTATATAACGGAATTTTTATATGCGAAAAACAGGGGCTGGATTAAAGATTTAAGAGGTCATAGTGAAATAACAAAAGAATATTTTAAGCTATTGCCGTTTTTAATATCATATAACGAAAAATATCTTGATTTAAAGACAAACAGAATACTTTATATGATAGACGATTTTGACGGTAGAAAAATAGCACATGTAATTGATAACGAAAATTTTTTAATTAGCATATTTATATTAAGAGAAAAAGAATTTAAGAGATTTCTAAAAAGAGCAAAATTGTTAAATCCGGATGGGGAGGCGCCCATTTCTCCCATCCTGAGTCCAGCGAGGGCGACTTTCTGGCGTCATCCGGATTTAATAGAACAATTATACTATGAATTAAAACAAAATTCAATATCACAAGAAGACTTTATAAAATTGGTAGATGAAATAATTTCGACAAAAGAAAAAATTTCAACATACAAAAAACATATAAATAGCTTAGCCGCTACGGAAAAAATAGAAATTCTCGAAGAGATTGAAAAACTTCAAAACAGTATCAAAGAAAGCGAAAACAAAATTGACGAGCTTACGTATAAATTATACGGGTTAAATGATGATGAAAGAATAAAGGCTAACAAATGGCTATATACGCGCTCTTAGATTGGGATACTCTTAGAAAATATAATATAAGTATAAAAGATTTTTGCAAAACTGCAAAAGGTTTAAAAGCCAAGATATTGCAATATAGGGACAAAAACTCACCTCTTGAAGAAAAATTCGAAAGATTAAAAGAAATAAAAAAATATTGGGAAAAACCTCTAATTATTAATGACACTATTGAATTACTTCCGTATTGTGACGGCATCCATATCGGTCAGGAAGACCTTAATACCTTATGTAAAAAGTTTAATTTAAGCAAGTATGAGGTGATAAAAAAATTACAAATAGGTGAATTATCAGAATGGAAAATGGAAAACGAAAAATTTAAAATAACAAAAAACAATTCTCAATTCTCAATTCTCAATTCTCAATTCATAGTAGGTCTCTCCACCCATAACAAACAAGAAATTCTCGAAGCGAATAAACTATCTTTAAGCTATATAGGGCTTGGAGCTTATCGCACAACCTCTACTAAAAAGACGAATAATATCATAGGAGAAAATATCAAAAATCTAATAAAATTCTCAAACCATCCCGTTGCAGTTATAGGAGGCGTTAAACTTCACGATAAAATTCCTTCCGATTTTAAAGTAATAGGAAGTGATATATGCAAATTAGCGGCTACTACTTTTTTAAAAAGTTATCCTTGAATATTTAAACTTCCTCCTTTTCCTGTTGCTGCTGCTGCCATTTCTTGAACTTCTTTGACGTTTTCAAACGATTTTTCCAATAAATTTCCTAATACGTCTTTAACGACATCTTGTGCTTTTTTTTGAACAGTTACTTGAATTGCTTCTTTTAAATTGGCGGTATTATTTGTTATTTCCATAACAGCTCCTTTATTGTATCCGATATGTTGTTGTTGATTATTATAATATCGGCAAGTTGAGAATAAATTTTATCTCTTTTATAAAAAAGTTCTTTTACTTTGTCGATATCTTGAAATAAGGGTCTTTTTTTTAATTCTTCATTATTCATTCTTTTTAAAATATCTTCAAATTCCACTTTTAAATATATAACTTTTCCTGCTTCTTTTATTTCGGGGATAAATACGGGAAAGCCTCCTCCTACTGAAATAATAGTGTTTCGGACATGACTTTTTATCCATTCAAAACACCTTTTTTCCATTTTTCTAAAAGCCTCTTCGCCTTTTGTTTTAAATATTTCAGTAATCGATTGATTTTCAAAACTTTCTATTAATATATCCGTATCCAAAAAATAGGTGTTGAGTTTTTTTGCCAAAATTCTTCCGATTGTTGATTTGCCACTTCCCATAAATCCGGTTAAGATAATATTATCGGATATCAATTTTAATCCCTTCGTTTGTTTTGGAAAGCTTATACATATATTTCGCATCGAAATATATAACGACTCTATAATATCCGTCGTGATTGCCTACTATTATTTTTTTGATGAAGAAATTTTTCAAAATCTTTTTAATAGTAAGAAAATCGGTGTCTTTTTGAAAATCAAGCACTATTCTAAAAGGTTTTACGAGAAAAAAGTTCCTTAAGAGTCTGTCTTTCGTTCGGATTAGGATTTTTTTGTCTTTTATATACATTTTAAATAAATTTAGAAAATTAAATTTTTTTATTTCATATTTTTGAATAGTATGCGAAACAAAAATAGGTTTGTGAAAATCTATATGTTTATTTATTTTGACTTTTTTTTCTTTCACATCTCCGCTAACACTTTGATAAACAAAAACTATTTCTTTTAATATCCTGGCGTCACTTGGGAGTATTACTTTTACTTTTTTAAAATAAGAAGGATTTATTACGATTGTGTTTTGCGGTTTAACTACGGGTTCGAACGGATTTATCCTTGCCGATAAAAAAGTTAAAATAAATAAAAATGCTATCTTTTTCACTCTCCGCCTTCTAATTCTTTTAGTTCAAAATACTCTTTTTGCAGTTTTTCGTTTTTCTTTTTTAAACCTTTTACGTGTGTTTGTAAGGATTTGTATTCGTTTTGTAAATCCAAAAGTCTCATATAAGATCTATTTCCGAATAATAAATCATATATATAAAAAGCAAATAAAAATGCCAATATCACAACCAAAACAAGCTTGTAATCTATCTTTTTGTCTTGTTTATCAAAATCAATCATTAACAAACTCCGTTATTTAACGCAAACATATTCGAAAAACAGAAAACTGAAAACTGAAAACAGAATTTTCCATTTTTCGCTTGAAACTTAGAATTTGAAACTTAGCAATTCTAAACCCATCAACGCTTCTTTTCGTCCCGATTTTCTACCGGTTAAAACCAGCGTTACATTCGAAAAACGGAAAACCGAAAACGGAAATTCAAAATTCATAATTCAAAATTAATTCTCCATTCTCAATTCTCCATTTCAATTCCTCTTCTTTTTACTAAAAAATCTCTTTGCCTATATACTCCGCACCTGCTATGGTTTTGTTTATTTCCAAAAGTCTATTATATTTAGCGTTTCTTTCACCCCTTGCCGGAGCTCCCGTTTTAATTTCACCGCAATTAAGCGCCACCGCAAAGTCTGCAATAAACGCATCTTCGCTTTCACCGCTTCTATGACTCATAACGGTTTTGTAGTTGTTTCTTTGCGCAAGGCGGACTGTTTGCATAGTTTCGCTAACGGTTCCTATTTGATTAGGTTTGATTAAAACGGCATTTGCTACGTTTAGTTCGATACCTTTTTGCAATATTTTTTTGTTTGTTACGAATAAATCATCACCAACTAACTGTATTTTATCTCCGAGTTTACCGGTTAAAATTTTCCACCCTTCCCAATCTTCTTCACTAACACCGTCTTCAATGGAAACGATAGGATATTTATCGCAAAGATAAGCATAATAATCCACCAATTCTTCGGCGCTTAACGTTTTATTTTCTCCAGCAAGGACGTATTTTCCGTCTTTATAAAATTCGCTACTTGCCGCATCAAGCGCTATAGTAATTTCATCCGCCGGTTTATATCCAGCTTTTTCGATAGCTTTTAGAATATATACAATCGGCTCTTCGTTGTTTTTAAAATTTGGAGCAAATCCGCCCTCATCACCAAGCGCCGTATTATGTCCGTCGGCTATTAAAAGTTTTTTAAGGGTATGATAAATTTCGCTGCTTGCTCTTAATGCCGTTTCGAAATTGTCAAATCCTGTTGGCATAATCATATATTCTTGTAAATCCACATCGTTATCGGCATGAGCGCCTCCATTGATGATATTAAGCATAGGAGTTGGAAGAGTTAATGCATTCGCACCACCGAGGTATCTAAAAAGCGGCATATTAAGTGAAGTGGCCGCCGCTCTTGCTACTGCCATAGAAACACCTAAAATTGCATTCGCACCGAGTTTGGATTTATTTTCCGTTGCGTCAAGTTCAAGCATTATATTATCAATTTCCGCTTGGTCATAAGGGGATACTCCTATTAATTCGTTCGCAATTAGCGTATTTACGTTTTCACATGCCTTAAGCACACCTTTTCCGAAAAATCTCTCATCACCGTCTCTAAGTTCAAGCGCCTCGTTTACCCCCGTGCTTGCACCGCTTGGGACTATAGCGCTTGCTTTACTTCCGTCACTAAGTTCTACTGTAGCTCTAACAGTTGGATTTCCTCTACTATCCAACACTTCATCCGCAAATATATCTTCAATAAATATCATTTATTCTCCTTTTAAATCGTCTTCATTTTTTTCTATAGTTTCTATCATATGTGAAAGCTCTACTCCGAGTGCGTCTTTTATTTTTTGTTCTATTTCTTTTGCCAATTCCGGATGTGTTTTGAGATATTCTTTTGCGTTTTCTTTGCCTTGCCCGAGTTTTGTAGCTTCGTAACTAAACCAACTTCCGCTTTTATCAATAATATCAAGTTTTACTCCGTAATCAAGTAGCTCACCTTCGCGACTTATTCCTTTGCCAAACATAATATCGAATTCCGCAATTCTAAAAGGAGGAGCCACTTTGTTTTTGACCACTTTTACTTTGGTTCTGTTTCCGACTTCTTTATCGGCTTGCTTTAACGTAGCTATTCTTCTAACGTCGAGTCTAACGGAAGAGTAAAATTTTAAAGCGTTACCGCCGGTAGTTGTTTCGGGAGAACCGTATCCCATCATACCTGTTTTCATTCTT
>CAYSKX010000072.1:0-5090 GCA_964431845.1 uncultured Nautiliales bacterium
CGCTTGTAGGATTTAGGTTTTAGATATTTATATTTATTTTCTAAATCCTAAATCCTATTTAATAAAAAGCTCTTAGCTCTACGCTTTATGCTCTAAGCTATTAATAACTTTTCCTAACTTAAAATAGGCTTTTTTAAGTTCCGAAACGGATTGTAACAGCACAACAAAAAAACTAAAAATCATAGCGCTTTTTATAATCCATCTACAACAAAGCCCCCCTGGGTCTCCGCTTGATTCGTGCTGAGCGTAAGCCATTTGCACAAACGGCAAAGCTTCTATCACTATTAACGTCGATAAAGGAACAACAAAAAACAAAATCGTAATTATCTGTATAATCGCTTTTGTTTTAATTGAAAATTTATCATAAAATATATCAACTCGCACATGTTTATCATGACTTAGAGTATAAGCTATCGCAAAAAGAAAGGTCAAATCAAATAAATGCCATTCAAATTCCTGTAACGCTATACTTCCGCCATGAAATAATTTCCTCGCTATTACATCGTAACTTACTATTACCGTTAAGACTACAAGCGCCAAAACGGACAATATCATAAAAATTTTCGTAATTTTTTCTACTCCCAAATCTATTTTCGGCACTAAAGAAAGCACCAAAACTATTAAACCGACTCCCAATATGGTAAAATCCATATGTTCGCTTAAAGGAACGCTTAAGTCGAAAAAAGAATTAATTAATTCGTTCATTTATTCTCCTTTATAAATATCTCCTCTGCTATCCGCTTCTTCAACGACAACTACTAAAATATCCTCTTTAATAAAATACAAAAATCTAAACTTTCCCATTCTTAATCTATAATCTTCATTGTTTTTTAATTTTTTAATATCTAAATTTAGATTAGAAGGATAAGGATTTTTCTCTAATTCCTTAAAAGCTTTTCTTATTCTTTGTTTTAAATTTTTATCTTGTTTTTTAATAAATTTTTGAACCTTTTTATGCAAATGTAGTTTATACATCTTAATCCCAGTCAATTTCATCCATAGTTACATAATCTTCTGGATGTTTCTTGTAATGTTCTTTTGCTCTTTGTAAAATTTCATAATCGGCGTCGCCCGGCAATACCGGTTCTATACTCACTCCTAAATCAAGTTCTTTTTTTTCAAGTGTTTTTTTAAGCAGAAAATTAAGCCCATCACTCAAACTAAGTCCATATTGTTTAAATAATAATTTTGCTTGTTCTTTTAGTTCTTTATCGAGATAAACATTGCTTCTAACTTTGTTAAAAGTCATTTTCACTCCTTAGATAATAATTAATCATGCCGGTTAAAACCGGCGTTAAAAATTAATTCAAAATTCATAATTCATAATTAACTTATAAATATTCCGGTGCGTCGTTACTAAATACAATCAAATCCCCTACTTTCGTATTTGCGGATAATATACTTTCCATATCTTTTTTGTTGCTTACAATAATTTTACCGGTATTTATAATATTTTCGTCTAAAATTTTTCTATTTACTTCTCCGGTAATAATAACCAAATCGAAAACTTCGTCTATTTTTTTGGCAAGTGCGATATTTTGTTCTTCATTAGCTTCTACGATACCCGGAGTTATTATTATTTTTCTACCTTGATATTGACTTGCTAATTCGTATGATTCCATCATGCCCTCAAAATTTCCGTTGTAACTGTCGTCAATTATTATTTTGCCTCCTACTTCGATTTTTTGAAGTCTATGAGGAACCGGATTTAATTGCGTTACTTTTTGCTGTAATTCTTCAATATTCATGCCAAGCTCCATTGCGGCAAAAACGGCAAGTGTTATATTTATAGCGTTAAATCCTCCTAAGATTTTGCATTCGAAAGGATATTTTTTATTATTTATTTCAATTTCCCATTTAATTCCTTCAAGCGTTGAGCGGATATTTTTTATTTTGTCTTTAATAATTTCTACTTTTTCGTTATAAGGCGTTTCGTAAGAAAATCCTTTTTTTAATTTCGGAGTTTTAAAAATTTCTAATTTCGTATTTTTAATGTTCTCAAGCGTTTTAAAATATTCGATATGCTGAGGACCGATTTTGCCAAGCAGGGAATATTCGTTTTGTAAAAATTCGACGATTTCTAAGATATCGCCCTCTTCTCTCGCACCCGCTTCAACTATATAAATAGACGTAATATCGGGTAAATCGTTATTAATATCTTTTATTATACCTTTTAAAGTATTTACGCTTCTTGGAGTTTTATAGACATGAAATTTATCATGTAACAATTCGTATAAAAAATTTTTAATAGAAGTTTTTCCGTAACTTGCGGTAACGGCGACAATTGTAGGATTTACATTTAAGAGTTTATTTTTTGCTTGTTCTTTATATTTTTTTAATATAATATATTCTATTATTTCCGAAGCCGCTATGGCAAATAAAACAACAACTAAAGCCCCTATTCCAGGGTTGTAATGAATTTTGTTTAAAAGCACTAAATTTATCGTTTCAAACATTCCTATATAAAGAAAAAATCGTTTAACCCTATCGGTTATATTTAGTCCTTTTATTCTTTTATACCATAAAAACAAAGATGGAATTAACCCGAAAAACAGATATATCCAAAAAAACCTATCCGCCGCTATATATGTAGCAACAGGCACTACGAAATATAATAAGTGCCAAAGCGGTTTGTGAAAATGGAGTAATATTCTATTTATTTTGTAGTTATACCATTGTAAAACGGTAATAACATAAAATCCTAAAACATAAACCGTTATAAAATTGACAATCAATTCAAACATAATTAATACCTTATTTCGAAATCATTAAATTGCATAGGTTTGATTTTCGTTATTTTAACATTTTTTACATCGCTATAGGGAGAGCCTTTTTTTAAAATTTCGATAAATTCTTTTAATTTGCTTTCATTTTCTATATTTGCAACTGCTTCGACATTCAAATTCGGCAAATTTTTCACATATCCTTTAAACCCATGTTTTCTTGCATTTTCACAAACATACTTACGATACCAAACACCCTGAACTTTTCCGGAGATTAAAAATTTATAAGTCATTTTGCTCCTTTTAAATTGAGGGGTGAAAAAAGGTGAAAGAAAGTGAAAGAAGGTGAAAAGGGTTATTTCACTTCTTCTCAACCCATCAACGCCTCAACCCCTCACTGATATTCAATCAGTGTCTAATTTGCCTTTTTTATAAAATTATACTAAAATTAAATAAAAAAAGGCTAAAAATGGGTGCTTTAAAACTTGATTATCTTCCGAACTATTCTTACTCAGATTATGTAAATTGGGAAGGTAATTGGGAGCTGATTAACGGAATACCTTACGCAATGGCACCGAGTCCGTTAAGAACTCATCAAAATTTATCCGTTCTTATATCTAGGTTTTTGAGCGAACAAAGTGATAAATGTCCGAATTGTGAAGTATTAGCGGAATTCGATTATAAAATATCGGATAATACCGTATTAAGACCGGATATAGTGTTGGTGTGTGACGAAAAAAATGAAAAACATCTTACAAAAACGCCTGAAATTGTTGTTGAAATCGTTTCACGCTCAAGTGCTTTTAAAGATGAAAATATAAAATTCAAACTCTACGAAACGGAAAAAGTAAAATATTATATATTAATATATCCGGAAGATTTAGTAGCGAAAGTTTATAAATTAAAAGATTCGAATTTCGAAAAAGAAGGAGTTTTTGATAGCGAAGTTTACGAGTTTAAAAATTCGAAATGCCCCGTTAGTCTTGATTTTTCAAAAATTTTTAAAAGATTTAATAATAAATAGATTTGAGGTTTTAGGATTGAGGTTTTAGGGTTTAGATATTTTAATCCAAAATCTATAATCCAAAATCCAAAATCAAACAAAACCTTTTTTCACCTTTTACCGAAATTAAAAACTTATTCGCAACACATCCAAAGACTCGAACAAGTTCGAGTTTCCAAAATTCTCCATTCTCAATTCTCCATTCTCAATTCACTTCCCCTTCGCCATTTGTATTTTATTAATATACGTAAAATCTATTTTAATTAACTCTTCCTTTTTTAATGATGTTACCAATTTTTCCAATACGCTATCAAAGTCATCAAAAAGATAATTAGCCATACTTCCCGGAATAGGATTTATTTCATTCAAATAAACACTCCCCTCTTTTACGAAAAAGTCACATCTGATAAGAGCGTTTTGAAAGGTTGTGTTATAAATTTTTTCGAAAGTTTCTTTTAATTTAAATTCAATATCATTATCGATATCACTTAACATAATATTTTTCCTATTAAAGTCCATATATTTTTTTTCAAAATCCAAAAACTCTTTTTTTTCGACTTTTTCGATATTGCTAAATACAAAACCGTCCGCATAAAATCCCGCAAGATTATACTCTTCTATCCCTTCTATAAAAGGTTCCGCTATTATTAAATCGTCAAACTCTTTCGCCACGTCAAAAGCGTAATTTAACTCATCTTGATTTTTCGCAATACTAACACCTATGCTACTTCCAAGCTTTGCGGGTTTAACTATTACGGGAAAATCAAACCTTGTCTTAGGAGCGTTTATTATTTCATAATCTATTACTTTTACTCCTATTTCCTTTGCATATGTTTTTGTTAAAACCTTATTATAACTTATTACGCTTGCTTCAACCGACGGAGTAACGGCTGATATACCGTAAAATTCCAAAATTCCCGCTATTTTGCCGTCTTCCCCATCTCTTCCGTGAATTAGATTAATCACACAATCCCACTTAACATAATATTCTTTCTTTAGCAGTCCTTTCGTATATTTAAATCCGCCTTTGCAAAATTCCACTTTTTGAGCTTTTTTATATTCTCCGCTTGAAAAATATTTGCTTTTTAAGTTGTTTTTATCTATCAAATACAAATCCCTATTTTGATCGATATATATGAATTTTAAATTATGTTTTTTTATTTTATCTTTAAGCGTTACGGCACTAACTATAGATATTTCATGCTCGTAACTACTACCGCCGAAAAGTATTACGAAATTCATTTAACTCCTTTATTAATTGAGAATTGAGAATGGAGAATTGAGAATTAACAAATCGGACTTTTTAATAATCTTAATTTTTAAGACAAAAGAAAAATTGAAAACAAGTTTTAAACTTTTAACTT
>CAYSKX010000073.1:0-5065 GCA_964431845.1 uncultured Nautiliales bacterium
ATATCAGAGAAATGAAAGATATCTATGATTATAGAATGAAAATGCTTAAAAAATACAAAGACCCTAAAAAAGTATTGGCAAACGAAGTGCCAATGCCGGTAGTAACTCACGAATAATATTTTCTCCCTTTTTGGGAGTTTTATTATTGTGTCACTATCACAACTATTCGGACTATTTTGACTATTATTTCTATTTCTTCATAAGTTTCCATATATAAATCACAAAAGGCACTTCGAAAATCATAGAAATTGCTATAGCTTTTATCGTTCCTTGAGAATCTTCGGTAAAAGGTAATCCTCCCGTATTCATTCCGAAAAATCCGCTAATTAACGTAAGTGGTAAAAATATGGCTGATAGAATAGTTAAAACGAACATAATATGATTCATTTTTTCATCTTGTTTAGCCTTAAAAAACTCATATAAATAATCAAGCTTTTCATTTGCGTTTTTAGAAAATCTATAAGCTCTTTCGATATGCTCCGTAAGATCGTTAAAAGCCAATTCGTCAAACTCTGTTTTATAGTGTTTTGTAAATCTTTCGAAAGTTATTTGAGAATGTCCCATTAGCCTTTCTATTAAAACAAGCTCTTTTTTTATCATAAGCCATTCATTTGAAAAATCTTTGCTTATTTTATTTTCATAAAGCAAATCTTCCATTTTTTCAATTGAATAATGAAGTTTGGATATTTTAGATAAAATTTTATCCACTCTAACATTGAGATATTCGTATAAATCGTTAAACGTTCCGAGTAGTTCGAATTCTTTCGTTTTTCTGTCGTATTTATAAACTTGTGCGTCTTTTATCAAAAACGCATAAGATACGACGCTTACTTTTTCGTTATCTATAAAAGGAAGCCTCAAAATCAATATCGAATAATCGTTTACAATTTCAAAAACACTCGGATGGTCTTTATTTTCAATATCATCAATTAAAAATTTGTTTATTTTAAATTTCATAAAAATTCCTTATTTATTAGCTTTTTCATTCTGTTTTTTAAGCCTTTCTATTTCCTTCTCAAGTCTAAAATTCCATAATGTCAAAATTGCTATACATACAAAAGCAATATCCAATAAAATATTTTACATTTTTTATTCCTTTTGTTATAATAGCAGAAAGAGACAGCCGGGAAATTATCCCAGCTGTTTTATTATCCTTGCAACCTAATATACGAGTTGAAGGATAATTAGAAGAAATCTTAGTTTTTTCATAACTTCTTCTTCTGTTGTTTTGCCCCTCTGCGGGGCATAAAATTATATCAAAATCCCATTGTTGAATTTTGAAATTTAACAGCCCGATATTATTTCATAAAAACTCCTTTTGTAAAAATCTGCTAAATAGATACAAACTCCAAAGATGCTGTTTGTATCTTTTGTGTCCCGTTTTTATTATTTCTTTTAAATACTCTTCATTAAAAATTTTCGTTTTTCGATTAACGTCGATAATTAATCGCAGTTCGTTTTCGCTTTTAAGCCACTCCAAAAACGGAAACGCAAAGCCTTTTTTCTTTCTATTTACTATCTCTAAAGGAATATATTTTTTGGCAATTTCTTTTACTATTCGTTTGTTATCGCCCCTAATTTCTTCCGGTAAAGAAAAAACATATTTTACTAAATTTTTATCCAAAAACGGACTTCTCGCTTCTATGGTATTTGACATAAACATTTTATCAAGTTTGAGGAGCAAAACTTCTCCTATCCAAACTTTCAAATCAAAATATGTCAAATCAAAACTCCTCCATCCTTTAACAAACCTTTTATATTCCACTTTATGTGCGTTTTTTTTAAGCACTTTATTTATTTGTCTTTGAAAAAACGTTTCGTTTATACCTCTAAATACCGTTTCATTCGCAAAAAATCTTCTAAATATTTCCCACTCTTTTATATCTTCCGGGTATCTTTCAAGATATTTTTTAAGCCACTTTTTATTCGGAAGAGACGCATCGAAAAATCCAAGATATTCGTTATACCTTCTATAACCCAAAAACAACTCATCACTCCCTTCACCGCTTAATACGACTTTTAAAGGTATATGCTTTGCAAGAAAATTAGCGGGGAAAAAGCTACTATCCGCAATAGGCTCGTCCATTGCGAACAACACATCATCAAACGTATCGAAAAAATCCTTTTTAGTATAATTTATTTCATAATGCTCGCTTCCGATATACGTAGCGATAAGCTTAGCATATTTCCTTTCGTCATAATTTTCATATCCGTCATATCCTATGCTAAATGTTTTTATTTTAGAGTGTTTCGATATTATAGCCGCTATCAAACTACTATCAACCCCGCCGCTAAGTAGTGAGCCTATCTCAACCTCTCCCATAAGCCTTTTTTCTACACTTTCAATTAAAAGCTTTTCAACTTCATCACAAACATTCTCAATTCTCAATTTTCCCTCTGCACCCCAAAAAGTCTTACGACTTTTCGGGGACCCCGCTTTCTCTATTCTAGCTGGTTGGGTAGGTTTTCCATTCTCAATTCTCAATTCTCCATTCTCAATTCTCAATTCTCCATTCTCAATTCTCAATTCTCCATTCTCAATTCTTTCAAAGTCGTGCCATCTCTTTATCTCTCCGTCATAATAACATCCCGCCGGCAACTTATAAATTCCTTCGTAAATCGTATTAGGAGATATTGAAGAATTTAAATTCAAATATTCACTAAGTGCTTTATAATTAAGTTTTTTATTTACAAACGGCAATATAGATTTAATCTCACTTGCAAAAATTCCGTTATCCGTCCAATAAAGAGGTTTTTTGCCAAATTCATCTCTAAACAAAAAAAGCTTTTTATCATATATCGCAATAGCAAACATTCCGTCTAATTTTTTAACGAATTCCACTCCAAACTTAATCCATAATTCATATAAAACTTCTACTTCGGTAGTTGCGTTTAATTTATGCTCTTTTATGAGTTTTTTATAGTTATATATTTCGCCGTTAAACATAACTATGATACCATTTTTGTATAAAGGTTGAACATTTTTTGAGATATTTTCGATTGAGAGTCTATTAAAACCAAATATTCCGTAAGGAGTCTTTATGATTTTTTGATAATCTTTTCCTCTGTGATTCATTAAATTAAGGGCAAATTTGAATTTTTCTTCGTCAATATTTCTTAAAATTCCGAGTATCGCACACAAAATCGTCCTTTTTTGTTAAAATTCTACCAAATAAAGGGGAAGGAGAATAGGGAAAATTTTATACCCCCTATATTCACCTAAAGGAAAAAAATGAAAGAAGTTTTCAAATACACGTTTTTAACGGCTGCGGAAGTTAAGAAATTATTGTTTATAATAATCTCTATATCGATTTTAACACTGCTTCAAGCTTTTCCCGTAATTTGTATAATGTCGTTTATTTTTGAAAAGCTTCTTTTTCTTAGTATCGGTGTGCTTTTAATATATATACTAAAAATAACGAAAAACGACGAAGAATTTTTCGCAACCATTCAAAAACAACCTTTTAGCACGTTTTTTTTGCATTTTATTCCAAGCGCTATGGGTATAATGGTAGGAGGATTTTTGATTTTTGCGATTTTCGGCGGATTTTTCGTTATTATCCTAAAATGGACAAATTCCGTTTTCGTTTTGGCAAACCCTCACAATTTCTTATTCGCCGTATCTCAAACGTCGTATATTACAAAAATACTACTCGGATTTTATTGTATATATTTAATGTTTTATTCTTACGTTTTCTTAGGCAAACTCGGTGAAGCTTTAAGCAAAGAGAATTTTAAAAAGAGCTTTTTAAGCATAGTTTCAAGCTTGATAGATTTTAAATTTTGGATAAAAACGTTTAATTTTAAATATATGGCGATTTATTTTATATGGAGTGTTTCAAGTGTTTTGATTTATAGCGTTGTGGCTTTTACGTATTTGTTTTATATTTTTCCTTTGATTTTAAATCATCCGAATTTTTCTCTTGTTTTGATACCTCTTCTTGTAGCGATTACGACGATTATGACATATTTTAGTTTTTATAGTGCTTATTTTGCATATAAGAGCGTAAATTTTTTAAAAGAAAACAAATGAAATATATATTCGGACCTGTTGCTTCAAGACGATTTGGAATGAGCCTTGGGGTTGATATTTCTCCTGATAAAAAAAGATGCAATTTTGATTGTATTTATTGTGAGCTTGAAGCGGCAAAACCGATTCTAAATTATGATAACCCTCCTATGCCTGAAGAAATACTTGAAGAAATAAACGAAGCAATTTTAAAGTATGATTTTGATGTTTTGACGATAACGGCAAACGGTGAGCCTACATTGTATCCTTATTTGGATAAGCTTGCAGATGGGATTCAAAATCAAAAATCGTTAATTTTAAGCAATTCTTCAACAATCAATAATGAGCATATTCGAAATACTCTTACGAAATTCGATATCGTAAAACTCTCTTTTGACGCCGTTACTGATAAAATTTTCAAAAAAATAAACAGACCGCATAAAGATATCGATATAAGCGATATTATAAAAGGTTTGACGGAATTTAGAAAAATATACAAAGGAGAACTTATAATAGAAATTTTGGTGGTAAAAGGGATAAATGACAAAGTTGAAGAATTTGAAAAATTAAATGAAGTAATAAAAAAAATAAATCCCGATAGAGTGGATATTTCCACCATAGACAGGCCTCCTGCGTATAATGTGCAAGGAGTTGATATAAAAAAAATTTTTGAGCTTTCAAATAAAATTCATAATCAAAATATCTTCATACCTACAAGGGAAAATTTAAATTTCAAAATCGAAAGTTTAACAAAAGAGGATCTTTTAAGAACTCTTAAAAAAAGACCTTTTAGCGAAAATGATATAAAAAATATTTTCAATGAATATACTCAAAAAATTTTTAATGATGTCGTAAAAGAAAATTTGATTGAAGAAATTTGGGTGGGAGGAGTTAAGTTTTATAAAGCATATGTGTGAAATGGACAATGAAAAATGTAAAATGGAAACGAAGCGTCGGCTTTAGCCGGTTTTTGTCTTATAATTAGCGGTTATACCATTATCAAAAAAAACTTCTTACAATTTTCACACTTTCACCAAAACTTACAAATGGTGAAAA
>CAYSKX010000074.1:0-5044 GCA_964431845.1 uncultured Nautiliales bacterium
TGAAAAATGAAAAATGAAAAGTGAAAAGTGAAAAGTGAAAAGTGAAAAATGAAAAGTGAAAATGGTGAAAGTGTGAAAGTGGTGAAAGTGGTGAGATTCGTATTTTTTTGTTTTGTTATAATTATCAAAAAAAAAGGAATTATATGATAGCTATAAATATAGATAATCCAGTAATTGAGGAATTTTATAAAAACGAATGCAAATCAAATCAGAAGGAGTTTATAAATAAATTATTAGATTATATTGAAAATTATCAAATAAAAAAAAGTTTTGAAAAAGGATTAAAAGAAGTTATGCTAATCAAACAAGAAAAATTACCGAAAAGAGATTTAAAAAGTGTTTTAGATGAGTTATGAAATTATTCCTACCGATGAGTTTATCAAAAAAGACATATTAAAATTATCCGAAGAATTACAACAAAATCCCAAAAAAGGTATTCATTTAGGGAATAATGTTTATAAAATCAGATTAAAAAACACAGATAACAATAAAGGGAAAAGTAAAGGCTATAGAGTAATTGTTTATATAATAGATGAAAATTTTGAAATATATTTAATCACCATATATTCAAAAAATCAAAAAGAAAATATTTTAGATGTAGAATTAAAAGAGATAATAAAAACAGTAAATATAAATAACTGATGTTACGCATTTACTTCCTTACTTCTTCATAACTTTTCCTTATGTTAAGCTAACTTTAAGGAAAAAAGCGTTACTATACATTTTGAGAATGAATTGTTACTGGAAATGAATTATTATTCATTAAAAATTATAAACCAAAGGAGAAAAAAATGAAAAAAATATTACTTTCGGCAACTGTAGTGGCGGGTCTTTTTGCGGCACCGAGTATTGAAAGTTTGCAAAAACAAATCAACGAGTTACAACAACAACTAAAAGAATTAAAAGCAAATCAGCAAAAACAAGACGAAAGATACTACAAAAAAGTAGCACCGGTTGTTACAAATAATCATTTATATTGGAATTTGGATTTAAGAACCACTTATGACGCTATTTTTCAAGAAACTACCAATGGAATGGGTGTGACAAGCGTTACTCCGAATCTTTCAACAGGAGAAAACGTATATACCTTTAATCCGGTAATTGGTAAAAAAGTAAATAATCATATTTTTACAAATAGAGTTTTATTAACCGGATTTTATAAACCAAACGACAATCTAAAAGCTACGGTAAAAATTGAAGCGAATAATATGTTCGGAAATAATGATGCTTCGAATATGATGACAAATCCTTTTCAAGATGTTCCATGGGTTTCTAATGAAACTCCTGATGATATCAATGTAAGATTAAAAGAAGCTTATTTTAACTACAATTTCGGTGATGATTTAATGTTTAGTGCGGGAAGAAGACCCGCTACCAACGGATATCCGGCAAACCTAAGAGAAGGGGATGAGCCTGAAAGTCCGCTTGCGCATTTAATCAATATGGAATTTGACGGATTTAGTTTCAAAATAGGAAACGGCTCACTTCCTGAAGTGTTTAGTGATTACGGAACATGGATTAAGTTTTGTGCCGGTAGAGGATATTCGAGCGCAACAGGTAAATGGCCGAGCAATTTCGCGGCTCCATATTCAAAAAACGACGTTTTAAAAAATATGGATTTTGCAGGATTTATATTTGTGCCGTTTGACGACGGTCAATATTCCGTATGGACAGAAACCGTATGGGCATGGAACGTTCAAGGATATCAATTTGATATTACCGGAGCAACTAATACGGAAATGAATGCAACTGCGTCTATGCAAGACTTCGGTGATTATTTTGGTGAAAATATTATGTTTAAAGCCGATGGAATAGGTGACGGTATAAATGACTTTTTAGATGATACAAAAGCGTTTATCTCTTATGCTTACAGTAAAACGAAAACAAACGGAGCTGATATTATTACAAACTACCCTATGTCCGGAGTGGGTAATGTAAATATTCCTTCAAAATCTCATTCAGGTCACAGTATTTGGATAGGTGCCGATATGCCTGCCGGTGAGAAAGGAAGATTTGGTGTGAATTTTGTAAAAGGTAGCAAATACTGGAGAAGCTTTACTTACGGAGAAGATACGCTAATAGGAAGTATTGCAGCGGTAAGGGGTAATGCTTATGATATTTATTACAACAGAGAAATAGTTCCTAATTTGACAGCCGGAATTAGATATACATATATTGATTACGACTATCCGGGAAGTGATGGATTTTTCGGTGTAATGATGGATCCGGATATGGCAAAAATGTTTTCATACGTAGATAAAGCCAGAGATATCAGAGCATACATCAGATATAAATTCTAATATCTATTTTTATTATAAGTGCCTTTTTTAGGCGCTTTTTTGTTGCTATTATCAATAGTTAATTCCAAAAGGAGAGTAAATGTCCGAAATTATCAATTTAAAAAGAAGGAAGTTTTTAAAAGGTTCGGCTGCGGCTGCGGCGGGTGCGGCTACCGTGGTTTCGTCGGCTTATGCGCTCGGTGCGTTTGAAGAAGCCAAAGAAGAAAAAGCAAAAAAAATAAAAGAAATAAAAAACGCAAAATATATCCCGACATTTTGCGGGATGTGCGTTAATATGTGCGGAGCGATCGCTAGAAATGTTGACGGTAAAGTGGTAAAATTAGATCCAAATCCATTATTTACGAAATCAAGAAGCTTTTTATGCGCAAGAGGTAATGCCGGTATTGCCGCGGTATATGATCCCGACAGACTTAAATGGCCGTTAATCAGAGTAGGAAAAAAAGGCGAGGGCAAATTTAGAAAAGCCACTTGGGAAGAGGCTTACGAATATATCAGAAAAAAAATGGTAAAAATTTTAGAAGAAGAAAAAGACAATAGAAGCGCAATTGCGTTTGGTGCCGGTGCCGGCGCGGAAGAGCCGTTGTTTGCGACGTTTAGAAATGCAATAGGAAGCGATAATTTTGTTGATCATTTCACTACATGTTTCGCTCCCGCTTTTATGGCGAATAAATTGACGTTTGGCAGTTGGGGATGGTCAGATTTTAGAAGAAGTAAATATGTTTTAATGCTTGGTGCAAACAGAACCGAAGCGATAGTTACTCCAGATACTCCGGATTTATTTAAAAAAACTCACAAAAGAGGCGCGAAAGTCGTATATATCGATATTAGATATACCAATACCGCAGCTCAGGCAGATGAATTTATCGTAATTAAACCGGGAACGGACGGGGCATTGCTATTAGCAATGATACATGAAACTATCAATAAAGGATATCATAAAACTCCTTACAAACAAGAATATCTAAAACAAGTTGACGGTATTGAAGAGCTTGAAGAGTATTTCACTACGGGTGAGGCAAGTAAATATACGCCTGAATGGGCAAGCAAAATTACGGATATTCCCGCAGATACGATTAGAAGATTAACGAAAGAATTTAGCGATGCTGCTGAAAAATACAAAGGTGCCGCAAACTGCTACAGAAGTAGAAAATCGACTTGGTATTATCAAGATTTCGAATTTAGACGCGCACAAGCGATATTCAACGTTCTTCACGGATGTGTAAACGCACTCGGAGGAGTATTGATAGAAAAAGGACTTAAAGCCGAAAAATACGAATATGAAGATTTTCCTATGTATGATAATGCCGCAACAAGAATAGATATTGCCACTAATCCTAAAAATACAAATCCTCTTTTAAATCCGACAAAAGGAAGTTGGCAGATATTTAGAAACAAAACGCTTGAAATTAACACAAAATGGAAAAAGGGCGAAAAATTATCAGAAGGCGAATATCCTATTAGAGGTATGTTTATTTATAGAGAAAATCCTATGCAATCGGTTCCTGGATACGAAAAAACGGCACAAATGTTTAAAACTATGGATTTGGTCGTGGTGATTGATATTATTCCTAACGATACCGCAACATATGCGGACGTAATTTTGCCGGATACTACGTATCTTGAAAGAACGTCTCCTATAAAATCGTTCGGAACATACACCGAACCGGTCATAGGATGCAGAAACGCCGCTATGATGCCTATGTATTTGACTAAACCGCTTTATGATATTTTAAAAGAATTAAGTCTTAAGATTGAAAAAGATTTGGCGAATATTACGTTTAAATACACATGGGATAGCGATGAATTAGAAGCCACTCTTCCGGTTGAGTTTGATTTGAGAGAATATCTAACGGATAATTTCGAAATAGACGAAGAAAAATTAAGAGCCGATATCAAAGACGAAGGACTTGTTAAAGCGATTCTTACACATGCCGGCGAAGAAGACGGTATAGATATAGCGACATTCAAATTAAGCGCCGCTTACGAAAAAACCCCTCAAGATTTCAACGAAGAAGCTATGAGTGAAATTTACGGTAAAAAAGCCGCAGAAATTATAAAAGAATACGGCGCATATTGGCCGGGTATAGAAAAAGCTATCGAAGAGGCAATTGACGAAAACTTAAAAACATTCAAAAAAGATTATCCGAATAAAGCCGAAGCGACTATAAAGCTATATGAAAAATACGCTAAAGTTCCTAAAGATTATTTAATAAGAAAGAAAAAAGGTAAATGGATTAAGGTAGCTTTAAGAAATCTTGAAGGTAAAAAATTTAAAAACCCTATTACCGGTAAAGAAGAAACTTTACACAAATTCCCTAAATGGAGAGATTCTTTATATCAAGAACCAAAAGGCGATCAATTAAGACTTATCATAGGAAGACACGGTTATTTTACGCAAAGTTCCCATCCTAATAACTATCTTCTTCTTGATTTGATGAATTACAACTATATTTGGATTAACGATGAAGTGGCAAATAAACTCGGATTAAAATTCAAGGATGAAGTTGAAATAACAAATAGAATAGGGCAAAAAGTAAGAGGAAAAGTTTATCCGACTAAAAGAATAAGAAAAGATAGTGTTTTTATCGCAACGGGTATGGGAAGTAGATCTCCTTTATTGACACTTGGTGGAAATAATGGAATTTCTCAAGCCATAATTGCTGAGGATAGAACGGATCCTATCATGGGAGCGGCAAGCATGAACGAAACTTTTGTAACAATAAGAAAGGTGTAAAAAATGGCTA
>CAYSKX010000075.1:0-5037 GCA_964431845.1 uncultured Nautiliales bacterium
TGAAGTTACAGCAAACAGAATAATGACAATTCTTAAAAAACCTTTAACTCTTAAAGTAATTGAGGAGATAATATTTCAAGATAATAAACTTTCTTTTGCAGAAATAATAATTCCTAAAAACAGTTTTTTAGAAGGTAGATATATAAAAGAAATCTATAAAGATATATCGGTATTATATAATTTATTAGTGATAGGTATAGTAGATAAAGAGTTGTCGGAAAATGTGCAATTTGTAACAAGAGGTTATAATCACAAGATAGATAAAGGAGATATTTTAATAGTGGCAGGAGATATAGATGAAATAGAACGCTTCAAAAAAGATCTGCAATTTCTTCATGGAGCAAATGAATGATATCTGTAATAGGTGCGGGTGCTTGGGGAAGTGCGATATATAAAGCGATTAAACAAAAAATAAATGACGCTGTAATAACTTCAAGGACTAAAAGAAATATCAAGGGTTTTGTGAGTTTAAAAGAAGCTTTGCAAAATGAATATATTTTAATAGTTATAGCTGCACAAGAGATAAAAAATTTTCTATCTCAAACTGATTTAAATAATAAGAAAATATTGGTAGCAAGTAAAGGAATCGATAACGAAAAACTCAAATTTATAAATGAACTTTTTGAAGAATACGTAAGCGCTCAAAATCTTGCTTTTATTTCGGGACCTTCTTTTGCAAAAGAGGTTAATGAAAACAAGCCGACAGCTTTAGTAATTGCATCTAAAAATTTGAAATTAGCGGAAGAGTTTAAAAAATTTTTTCCTTCGTTTTTAAAAATATACACTTCTACCGATGTTGAAGGTGTGGAAATTGCCGGAGCGTATAAAAATGTAATAGCAATAGCGGCAGGTATTTGCGAGGGACTTAATCTTGGCAATAACGCAAAAGCTGCCCTTCTTGCAAGAGGTTTGGTTGAAATAGATAGATTTGGAGAAATATTCGGTGCTAAAAAAGAAACTTTTTTGGGTGTTGCGGGTGCGGGTGATTTGTTTTTGACAGCGAATTCTACAATGAGTAGAAACTATAGAGTGGGACTTAATCTTGCTAAAGGAAAATTTCTCAAGGATATTCTAAACGAATTAGGTGAAGTTGCTGAAGGGGTTTATACTACAAAAGCAATATACAGACTCTCTAACAAATATGATATTTACACCCCTATTGCAAATGAAGTATATAAAATTATATATGAAAATAAAAAACCGATAGAATCTTTGCAGGACTTATTAAGATAATCCCGAAAGGGAAAAAAGGTTATTTTGCGCTACTAATAGCACCTTTTACAAGTGAAAGCATTGCGAATGTCGCAACTACACACATAGCTACTGCTATAAATCCACTAAATCCGACCATTTTTTCTCCTTTTTTTGTTTGGATTATTATAGCAAATTATATACGCATATGAATAAATTTTGCTAAAATTTATTAAAAAAAAGGTAAAAATTGAGGTTAGATCAATATTTAACAATAAAAAAAATCTTTTTTAGTCGTAATAAAGCGCAAGAATTTATTAAATCAGGATTTATAAAAGTGAACGACAAAATAATAAAAAAACCTTCATTCGATATATCCTCAAACGATAAAATAGAAGTTTTACAAAAAACATACGTTTCAAGAGCGGCATATAAATTAAAAAATTATCTTGATAAATACGATATCGATTTTACAAACAAATCGGTATTGGATATAGGCTCAAGCACAGGAGGTTTTAGCGAAGTTTCTCTTGAATACGGAGCGAAAAAGGTGGTATGTGTAGATGTCGGAAATAATCAACTTCATACCGCTTTAAGAAACGAACCGAGAATCGAACTTTTCGAAAATACTGATATTAGAGATTTTAATTATTCGGAAAAATTCGATATAGTTGTAAGCGATGTAAGTTTTATATCATTACTTAAAATTATTCGTTCAATAGAC
The DNA here is from genome assembly GCA_964431845.1 of uncultured Nautiliales bacterium. GTDB lineage: Bacteria > Campylobacterota > Campylobacteria > Campylobacterales > Nautiliaceae > Nautilia. The sequence continues at coordinate 1,916 of CAYSKX010000075.1, forward strand.
GAATTTTCAAAAAACGAAATAATTTTACTTTTCAAGCCTCAATTTGAAGTCGGGAAAGATGTTAAAAGAGATAAAAAAGGGGTTGTTAAAGATAAAGACGCTATTGAAAAAGCGCGTGAAAATTTCGAACGAAAGTGTAAGAATCTCGGATGGGAACTTAAAAGAAGCGAAGAAACAAGCATAAAAGGTAAAGAGGGAAATATTGAGTATATTTATCATTATATTAAGAAAGTGAAAGAAGGTGAAAAAGGGTGAAAATGTAAAATGGAAAATGAAAAATGAAATGCAGGTTTCACACTTTCACCACTTTCACCAAAACTTACAAATGGTGAAAATGTGAAAGTGGTGAAAGTGGTGAAAATGTCAGATTTGTTTTGTTTTTTGGTATTATGAATTAATTTGTTTTTCGAATGTTTTAGTTAGTAGAAAAAATGGATTAAAATGAAAAAAAAGAATAAAAATAATATATGATATAATTTCTTTAAAAAAGGTTTATTATGGCGTATGAAATTGATAAGAATCAATTAAATGAAGTGCTTGAAAGACATAAACTTTCCGTAGAAGATTATAAACATATCAAAAAGATATTGGGGCGTGAGCCGAATTTCGTAGAACTTGGCGTTTTTAGTGCTATGTGGAGTGAGCATTGTTCGTATAAATCAAGCAAGGTTTATCTAAAAGGCTTTCCTACAAAAGCACCTTGGGTAATTCAAGGTCCCGGAGAAAATGCCGGAGTAATCGATATCGGCGGTAATATGGCGGCGGTATTTAAAATGGAATCTCATAATCATCCGAGTTTCATAGAGCCGTATCAAGGAGCAGCGACGGGAGTAGGGGGGATACTTAGAGATATATTCACAATGGGTGCAAGAGTGGTAGCTAATCTAAACGCTATAAGATTTGCGCATATTAAAGGTGACGATGAGAGCGCTAAACTTCATAGACATTTACTTCATGGTGTAGTGGCTGGAATCGCGGGATACGGAAACTGTATAGGAGTGCCTACAATCGGAGGGGAGACGGCATTTGAGGAATGTTATAAGGGTAATATTTTGGTTAATGCGTTTGCGCTTGGGATTTGTCCTCAGGATGAAATTTTTTACGCTAAAGCCGAAGGCGTAGGAAATCCGGTAATTTACGTAGGAAGTAAAACGGGACGCGACGGGCTTGGTGGTGCCGTTATGAGTAGCGATAGTTTCAAAGAGGGTGATGAAGATCAAAGACCGACCGTTCAAGTAGGTGATCCGTTTACGGAAAAACTTCTTATGGAAGCATGTTTAGAACTTTTCAAAACCGATTATATCGTAGGTATTCAAGATATGGGAGCTGCGGGGCTTACGTCTTCAAGTTTCGAAATGGCGGGTAAAAGCGGAAGTGGACTTGTAATGCATCTTGATAAAGTGCCTATGAGAGAAGAGGGGATGAATCCTTATGAATTAATGCTTAGCGAATCTCAAGAAAGAATGCTTATCTGTGCTAAAAAAGGCTATGAAGATAAAGTAATTGAAATTTTCAAAAAATACGAACTTGATGCCGAAGTTATCGGAGAAGTTACGGATAGCGGAAGAGTGGAGCTGTTTTGGTATGGTGAAAAAGTTGCCGATATTCCGGTTGCTCCTATTACCGAAGAAGCACCCGAACTTACAAGACCTATAAAAGAGCCTGAATACTTAAAAGAAATTAAAAACGTAGAAATTCCGGATGTTAATACGCAAGAAGCTTTCGAAAAACTTATAAGCGAAAGTGAAGTAGTTGATAAAGCTTGGATTTACGAGCAGTATGACAGTATGGTTCAAACTAATACCATAGATACGAAAAGAGTTGACGGAAGTGTAATTAGAGTAAAAGAAAACGGAAAATTTATAGGAATGGCGTGTGATTGTAATGCAAGATTTAATTATATAAATCCGAAACTAGGAGCCGCCGCCGCCGTTATGGAAGCAGGAAGAAACATAGCTGTTAAAAAAATAAAACCTCTTGCAATTACGGATTGTCTCAATTACGGAAATCCTCTAAATCCCGAAATTATGTGGCAATTTAAAATGGGATGTGAAGGTATCAAAGAAGCATGTGCTACGCTTAATACGCCGGTTGTGAGTGGTAACGTTTCTTTATATAACGAAAATGAAGGTGTCGGCGTATATCCAACTCCCGAAATTGCAATGGTAGGTGCGAGTGACGAATATCGCTCAAGCGATATTAAAAATGAAGATAATAGTATCTATATCTTAGGCGAAACGAAAAGTGAATTCGGAGGAAGTTTATATCTTAAAGTATTCGGAGGTAAAGTCGCGGGAGTCCATCCTGATGTTGATTTTGACAAAGAGCTTAAACTTTGGGAAGTTTTGATGAGCGATTTGATAGAAAGCGCAAAAGATATAAGCACAGGAGGTGTAGCGATAGCGGCTTATAAATGGGCATGTATTAGCGACAAAGGTTTAAATCTCAATATAAAAGTTAATTCACCAAAAGATATTTTTAGTGAAAGTTTAAGTAGAGCGTTAGTGGAAATTAAACCCGAAAACGAAAAAGAGTTTGAAAAATTATGCACCGACGTAGGTATTTATTTTGAAAAAATAGGCACCGTCGGAGGCGATAAAATAAAAATCAACGACGTTTGCTTGAATTTACAAAAAGCAAAAGATATATATTTCAATACTTTCCCTAAGATTTTAAAAAACGAAATAATTTAATTAAACTTTAATTTTATTAATTTTCTTTCTATTTTTTCTTCTTTTGTAACTTTTTGTAATAAATAAAAAAAAGGTGTTAATTTTGCGGGAGGGGAGTAATATAAATAAGATTATGTGGTATAATACATATAATAAAGATTTGTGATATAACATAAATATTATTAAAGGAAAAAAATGAAAGGAACAATAGCCGTTTGCTTGCAAGAAATTATAGAAAAAAACTACGGGAAAGAAAAATTTGAGGAAATATTGAAAGCTTGCGGTGTGGATACCAATATAGTTATTATAGCTACACTTGATATCGATGATGCTTTGATATTGAAAATAATTGCTAAAACAGCTGAAATTTTAAACATAACACAAGAGGAATTATTTGATATTTTTGGAGATTATTGGGTAAATGAATACGCAAAGAGAGTATATAAAGCT